>NZ_DASURI010000483.1:0-8816 GCF_036280135.1 Longimicrobium sp. | reverse complement strand
CCCGCTTTCCGGGGATGACGGTCACCGCCGCCCGGGGGTTCGGACGGGAGCGCGCGGAGGAGCCGCCCGCGCGCGTGGACGACCACGTGGACGACTTCGAAACCAAGGTCCGCATCGAGACGGTGGTGCATGATGACCAGGTCGACGAGGTGGTGGAGCTGATCTGCGAGACGGCTCACACGGGGCGCTACGGCGACGGAATGGTGTTCGTGCTCCCCGTCGAGCGCGCGGTGCGCATCAAGACGCTGCACGAAGGCGAGGAGGAGGTCTGAAACGATGACCGAGAAACTGCGGCTGGACCTGCCTGTTCTTCTGCCCGAGGTCGCGGATTCCCGCGACGCCTGTGTGGACCGGCTGGAGAGCCTGATTGCGCGTCACCCGGGGGTGACCGAGGTTCATCTGGTCGAGGAGAACGGCGGAGCCCATGCGCTCTGCATGCATTACAACACGGAGACGCTCACCCTCGCGCAGGTGGAGCGCCTCGCCCGCGCCGCCGGCGCGGAAGTCACGGAGCGCTACGGGCACGCCGTGCTCCCGATCCGGGCAGTGGGCGCCGAAGACGCGGCCCTCCGGATCGAGAAATCACTCCTCGGGATCGACGGCGTGCTGAACGCGTCGGTGAGCCTTCCCGCGCAGCGGGCGCGGGTGGAGTTCGAACGTGAGCGTACGTCCGTGGACGCGATCCGCGCGGAGTTGGGGCGGACCGGGTACGCCTCGGAGGCGCCGGTCGCCCATCAGGTCGGCTGCTGCCACCCGAAGGAGCCGGTCCCCGAAGGTGCGGGCTGGTATGCCCGCAACCGGGAGCTGGCGTGGAGCCTCGCCGCCGGCCTGCTGCTCGCCGTCGCCTTTGCCGGTGAGCGGTGGCTCGCCTTCCCAGCGGCCGCGGCCATCGGGCTGTACGCGGCCAGCTACGCTTTCGGCGGCTGGGACCTGACCCGCCACTGGCTCGGCTCGCTCCGCAAAGGCCGGCTCTCGTTCGACATCGACCTGCTGATGCTGCTCGCCGCAATCGGCGCGGCCGTGCTCGGCGAGTGGCTGGAGGGCGCGTTCCTGCTCTTCCTCTTCTCTCTCGCCCACGCGCTCGAGCACTACGCGCTGGGCCGCGCCCGGGGTGCCATCAAGGCGCTGGCCGATCTGGCTCCGCTGATCGCGCGGGTAAAGCGCGGCGAGCAGATGGTGGAGGTGCCGGTGGAGGAAGTCGGCACCGACGACACGGTGGTGGTACGTCCCGCGGAGCGGATCCCCGTCGACGGGGTGGTGCAATCCGGGAACTCGGCCGTCAACCAGGCCCCGATCACCGGCGAATCCGTGCCCGTGGACAAGGCGCCGGGCCACGAAGTGTTCGCCGGGACCGTGAACGGCGAGGGCGCGCTCTTCATCACTACCACCCGCGCTGCTGGCGACCGGACGCTGGACCGGGTGATCAAGCTGGTGGAGGAGGCGCAGACGCAGAAAGCGCCCACGCAGCAGTTCACGGAGCGCTTTGAGCGCGTCTTTGTCCCCGTGGTCCTGGTGGCGGACCTGCTGCTGATCGTGGTCCCGCCGCTCCTGGGCTTCTGGGACTGGAGCACCAGCTTCTACCGCGGCATGGCGCTCCTCGTCGCGTCGTCACCATGCGCGCTGGCGCTCGGGACGCCGTCCGCCGTGCTGGCCGGTATCGCGCAGGCCGCCCGGAACGGCGTGCTCATCAAGGGGGGCGCCCACCTGGAGAACCTGGGAACGCTCCGCGCGCTCGCGTTCGACAAGACGGGCACACTCACGGTCGGCAAGCCCGAGGTCACGGACCTTGTTCCCGCGGCCGGCGTCGCGGAAGGGGAACTGCTGGCCATCTCGGCGGCCGTGGAGCAGCATTCCCAGCACCCGCTCGCGCAGGCGGTGGTCCGCCGCGCCGCGGAGCAGCGGCTGGACCTGCCGGAGGCAGGTCCGCTTGAAAGCATCACGGCGCGCGGGGTGCGCTCGCTCGTCGGCAGCGAGACGGTGGAGATCGGGAGCCTCCGGCTGTGGCAGGAGCAGGGCGTCCAGGTGGATCCGGAGGTGCTCGCCGCCGTCGAGCGCCTCCAGGTCGGCGGGCGGAGCACCATGGCCGTGCGGCATGGCCAGCGCTGGCTCGGGGTGCTCGGAGTCGCGGACCGCCCGCGCGATGGCGTGCGTGGCACGCTGGACGGCCTTCGGGCGCTGGGCCTCCGACCACTGGTAATGCTGACCGGCGACAACCGAGGCGTGGGGGACGCGATCGGCCGGGAGGTCGGCGTCGACGAAGTGAAGGCCGAGTTGCTTCCCGAGGACAAGGTCACCGCGATCCGTGACCTTCTCGGCCAGCACGGGCAGGTTGCGATGATCGGCGACGGCGTCAACGACGCACCGGCGCTGGCGCACGCCACCGTTGGCATCGCGATGGGCGGCGCCGGGACGGCGGTCGCGCTGGAGACGGCCGACGTGGCGCTCATGGGCGACGATCTGGGCAAGCTCCCGTTCGCTGTGGGACTCTCGCGCCAGGCGCGGGGCGTGATCCGCCAGAACCTCTATGTCTCCCTGGGCGTGATCGCGCTTCTGGTGGTCGCTACGACCACGGGCCTGTTCGGGATCGGACCCGCTGTCATCGCGCACGAGGGCAGCACGCTCATCGTGATCGCGAATGCGCTCCGGCTTCTTGGATACCGCGGTCCGGCCACCCCGCACGCGAGCTGACCATGCCATCCTCTACAGCGCACCCGCCGGAGACGCTCCACGGCGAGTTGGTGAACGAATGCGTGGCGATGACGCGGTATCTGCTGGCCTCCGGGGCGGGCGTGCCGGCGGATCTCGTCGCCCAGGTGGACGCCTGCTCCTCCGCCAGTGGAGGGCCGGCGGACGCCGCCTCCCTCGCGAACGTCCACCAGCGGCTCGTGCGGCTGGTTCATCCCGCCAAGCCCGGCTCCATCGTGTATCTCCAGGAGGTCGCGGCGAATCGCCCGTCCCGGAGCACCCTCGGCACCGTGCCAGTCGTACGCCAGATCCTCGGAATCTCGCTGGTCTGCCTTGCCGCCTTCATCGGACTCGGCGTGTTCGGGTCCGTGGCGACGGCCCGGAACGGCGCACTCGTCGAATCCGTTGCCGTGCGGGTGTTCCTTCAGGAGATCTTCTGGATGAGCGCGGCAGGCCTTGGAGCCTCCTTCGCCACCCTGTTCGAGGTGAACCAGCAGATCACGGGGCGCACGTACGACCCCACGACCGCGCCGTGGCTATGGGTGAGGCTCACGCTCGGCGTCGTCGCGGGTTTCGTGCTGGTCGCCCTCGTGCCCATGGGCGAGGCCGGCGGACGCGGTGCTCACCCGATGGCAAAGCCCACACTCGCCATGCTCGGCGGGTTCTCCGCGCCCGTGGTCTACCTGGCCCTCAACCGGCTCGTTGAATCGGTGGAGTCCATGTTCCAGCCGGACGACAGGCAAGGCGCAGCTGCGCGGCGGCGCTCCGTCAACGCTCAGGTGGAGCAGGACGGAGCGGAAAGCAGGATTTCGCTCGCCGCAGAGCTCCTCCAGCTGCAGCGAAGCCTTGCCGCGGGCAGTCCGCCGGCAACCGTATCGGCAGAGCTTGGCGCACTGGTGGAGCGCCTCAACACTTCCGCGACTGCGCCTGCTGGGGCGGAGCGTGGCGCTTCCGCAATGCGGCAGGGAAACGGGCCGTGAGCACGCGGCGGTGGGCGGCCGCGGCGACCCTCTGCCTGCTCGCGTGTTCGGGCTGTGCCCCCGCACTCGCGCCTTGGAGCCAGACTATACCGCCGGACCCGGTGCCCTTCGCGTATGAGGCGGGCCATGTGGTGCTCCCGGTACGGGTGAACGGCTCAGCTCCGCTACGGTTCATTCTCGACACGGGGTTTCCCGTGTCCGCGGTCGACCTCCGGGCCGCCCGGGCAGCCGGCTTGCAGACCGCGTCGGGGCCCCAGCTCTCTGGAGTGGGGCCGGCGTTCCGGCAAGGGAGGCGGGCCCGGAGCGTTCGCCTCGACATGCCCGGGGCACCTCCCCTGCGCGTCGACCTCGCGGCCTTCCCGCTGGACGGGCTCGCCACCCAGTCCGGAGGTCGCATCGATGGCATCCTGGGGATGGATGTAATCGAGCGCTGGGCGGTGGAGATCGACTACGCGACCCGCACCCTCCGGCTCCATGCACCCGGATCCTACCGCTGCGCGAATGGCTGCACCGAGATCCCTTGGGTGCGCAAGGGGGGCGAGTGGTTCGTCACTGCGCGAGTGATGGCGGCCACCCGTCCGCCGGTCGCCGGACGCTTCCGTCTGGACACCGGGTCCGGTGGGGCACTTGCGCTCACGCGTCCCTTCGTGGATGCTCACGACCTGCTCGCCGCGACCCCTGGGACCGTCGAAGGGACCGCCGTCGGCATCGGTGGGATGTCGCGCCGCCGCGTCGGCCGGCTGGCTGCGCTTTCGATCGGGCCGTTCGTGGTGGAACGGCCAGTGACTGCGTTCGCGCAGGACAGCGTGGGCGAGATGGCGCGCGCCGACTTCGGCGGCGTAATCGGGGCAGACATCCTTCGACGGTTCCGGCTGGTGCTTGACGCCCACAGCCAGCGAATCCTGGTCCTGGAGTACAGGCCCGATCCTCCCCTCGCACGATCGTAAGCGTCCTGAGTTTTCCGCCTGACACAGCAGGGGTCTGGCGAATGGATTCGAGCGCTTCAGGCCAGAAGGCGGACCCACTGCCGGGCAGTCCGCTCCCCTGACGGCGCGGACGGCTGTGCAGTCTGCGGCGCGGCACCGAAACCCGGGCCTCTCTGATCGACGAAAACCACCCGCCCCGGGCCAGCTACCAACCGGCGGGCCGCCTGCAGCACCGAAAACGGCATCGACATGGGACGAAGACGCAGGCGGACGAAGAAGAAGCCGCCGGCACCGCATCCGCCGCTCTGGCCTTACCTGGTGGGGCTTGCGATCGTGCTTTTCCTTGGACTAACGATGCGCATCCGGTACCTGGAGCGGGTACATGCAGGGAACGGCGGGACAGGGACAAGACCTCCGGCATCAGGGATCGACACCACTCACCCGCGGGTGCATCCGTGAAAGCCAGCGTCCTCGAAACAAATACCTCGCCCGGCACGAATGTCCTTCAGCCAAGCCTGCGGTGATGCTCAACCGCACTGCCCAGGCCGGACTGCCGATCCGCGCAGGGGCGCGCCCCCACGAAGCGCATGGCCGGTGATGCTCACGCTGTCCCGTGAGCCGATGGACGGGCGGTCCGAGGTCCTGATATGCAGTACGATGCGAGGTGAGCCAAGACTCAGGATGTGAGATGAAACAACCCGGGGCTGGACCGTACCCCTTGCTCCGCCTGGCGCTCGCTGTCGCCGCCATGCTCGTCTGGCCCTCTTGCGACAGACCTGCCGGGCTCAGCGTGGACTTCATGGTCACGCATAGTGACCGGGTGGTGGACGCGGGGAGCACTTTAACGGACCTCCCGCCCGAGCCCGCGATCGTAGAAGCCAGAGCCGGTGGGGTAGAGGCGCACGGGGTGATCGCCGCCCCAGACGAGTGCGACGACTTGCGGGCACGAGTAGAATCCACGGATTCGCTATTGATCCTCCGAGTGGTCGTGCAGGGTTCACAGCGCCACCCCGGCGCGTGCGGAGGACCGGGTGGGTTTGCGCTGTTGCAGTGGCACGCGCGGATCGACCGCATCGAATCCGGTCGGCATCGCATCCGGATCCTCTATGACTACCGCGGTCTCCGGGCGCATGCAAGCAGCAAGATCGATACAGGCCGATATGCATACATGGACCGCATCGTGGCAGACCGGACGGTCATGGTGAAGTGAGCCGCTCACGCATTGAATTCCGCAGCCAGCCAGCTAGCACTGCTTCCCTAAACCAAGGTGGCCGATGACGACAGGTCCTTCGATGTGGGTTCGCATGATCTCCCGGCTGCAGGGGGAGGTCCCGGCAACAACCCTCGAGGCATACCAGCGTGCGAGTATGCCGGTCTTCGATCTCCTGGACCAGGTGGAGGCCCGGCGGCTGGCCTGCAGCGCGGAGGGGCTGAACCCCTGGACCGTGCCACCCGCGACCCGGGCGGAGTTCCTGTGCGCGTGGAACGCGTTCGTGCTGCAGAGCCTCGGCAACGACATCCTCGCGGCGGACTACAGGGAGAATTCCTCGACGGCAGGGTATGTCCCGCCGGTCACTGCGGACCAGGTGCTGACGTTTTACTCACAGGTGGAGGGGTGGCTAAACCGCGCGCAGCAGGCGCACGCGAACCCGGACTACCGGCTGGACGTGCAGGTGCCCGCCGAATTCCCGGCGTGGAGCGAAGTGGAGCCGTGCCCCAACTCGCACCTGCACGGGATGCTGCAGGCCATGAAGGCGGTCGGCGAACACGCCGCCGCGGCGATGTCGTTCCTGCCGGAAACCGCACCCGACGGGAAGGAGAAGCAGAAGCAGCTCAACCTGATTCGCCAGATCTATGCGTCCGCGGAGGCAAAGGCGCGCTACGCGGTGGAACTGCACGGCACCAACCCGACTCGCGACCTGCACGAGCGGCTGGAGCCCTACGCGAAAGAGGCGATCGAGCTCTACTACGAGCTCGGCCAGCTGATTGCCGATCCGGCCCTGGCAGGAGGCGGTGCCCAGCCCGGGACGACTCCGGTGCCTGGATCCAAGGCCCGGGTCGCGATGCCCGGTGATGCCGGCTTTGATCCGTGGTGCCTGACGGACCCAGACGCCCGGAAGCGGCTTGCCGGCGACCGCGAGGCAGGCAAGGCGGTACGCAAGATGTGGGAGCTGGACCCGGACCCCGCCCGCACCCTCGCAATCCACGCCGAGATCCAGGCCGCGTTCGGCAGGGGCGACATTGGGTACGCGACGAACAACGGGACGAGGCTAGGCCACTTCTTCTGCTGCCCATGGGGGGCCGTCTATGTTGCGAAGCGCGCCGTCACTCTCGGCGGCACGCGGCTGCGCACGATGCAGCAGTTCGTCTTCGACGTCAGCGCAGAGGGCGTGAACCTCGGCGAGAAGTTCAAGCGCGGCATCATGGTCGGGAACTTCCAGCCTACGGACCAGTTCGAATACGGCGATCCCGACGAGGCGCCGGACCACTGAGCCCCTCTGGTATACTGTGCTACGCGATTCTCCGGCACATCGGCAGGAGGACGATCCCAATGAGTCGCAGACGAAGGCGGACCCGGAAGAAACCGACGGCTGCGCACCCACCGCTCTGGCCCTGCTGATCCTGCGGGTGATTGTACGGGGCTCCCGGCGCCACCCCGGCGGGTGTGGCGGACCCGGTGGGTTCGCGCTCTTCCAGTGGCACGCACGCATCGCACCGCTGGGCCTAGGTCCACACCGCGTGCTTTATGACTACCGCGGTCTCCGCTCCCATCCGATCGGGGAGCGGACAGGGCGTAATCCGCACCCGGAGCGGGTCGTGGCGCAGCAGACCGTCACCGTGGAGTAGGATGACTGCGGCAACTCTCAGCTTTGCGCCGCGGCCGGGACGGTGTTGATCTTTATCGTCGTAGGCTGTGCTGCAGTCAGGGCGTGCGCGGCCTAGTGTTTCGCGCCCGGTACCCGCGCGCAAGGAGAGAAGGGGGTGGGGAGAGCGCATCTCCCCCCATTGATCCGATTCTTTCCCGGGGTTGGGTCGAGGCGCGCGCGCCTCGACCGGACGGACGGGTTGTGAGGGGTGGCACGGGACGATTCCAGCCGGCACCGTGCCCGCCCAGGTCAGGACCTATCTTCCAGCAGGGGCTGCATCTCCCCCAGCACCTTCAGGCGGACCCGCTTCGCCTTCGCCTTCAGCGCGCTGAGCGGGATATCCAAGAGGCTGGACGCCTCTTGGTTCGAGCGTCCCTCAAGGAAGCGCAGCGTGAAGATCGTGCGCTGCTCGGAAGTGAGTTCGGCGAGCACGGTTTCCAATCTCGCGCTTAACTGCCGCTCACGCATCATCTCCTCGGGGAGGCTGGAGGAAACAGCGCTCCGCACCTGCACCGTCTCCTCGTCCTTCATCCGGAAGTCGCCTTCGGGAGTCACGAACCTCCGCTGGAGGCGCCTGCCTTCGTTCTTGGCGAGGTTCTTCGCCACGTGGAACGCCCAGGTGCGCCACTTCATCTTTGCATCGAACCGGCGGCGGTGATTCACCAGCCGGACCCAAGTGTCCTGGCAGAGATCCGCAGCGCGCGCATCGTCGTGTACTCCGCAGTGCCTTATCCACGCATGCAGAGGCCCGTGGTAGCGCGTGTGGAGCATACCGAAGCTGACCTTACAGCCGGATTGAGCGTAGCGGATCCAGAGTTCCTCATCGGTGAGACGCGCGCGGAGCTGCCTTGCGCGAGCTGGGGCGGGTGCCGGTTGGGAGATCATCTGCAAAGTGCGGCTGAGGTGGACGGGGACTGTCGGAACACATAGGTAGCGGTGAACCGGATTCGGCGTGGTCTCCGAGAGGATTCCTCCTTGTAAATGGTGAAGAGCAGTTGAGCGTGGGCTGGTAAAAGACCTCGGCGGCGTCGCCGGCACAGATGCGGACGCCGCTGAATGCGAAAACGGCCCCGGGGTCCCTCTCCCGGAGCCGCTTCATGTGTAAGTCCTGCTGGCGTTTTATACAGCGTGCTGACTTTGCGCGTAGATCATGCGCGGCTAGCGGTCTCAGCCAGGCGGGTGTGCCGGGCCGCAGCGGTTCGCGCTCTTCCAGTGGCGCGCGGAGATCGGTCCTCTGAACCCGGGCACCCAGCGCATACGGATCCTCTACGACTACCGCGGTTCCGGTCTCACGCAACAGGTGAGAAGGGGGACGCGACCAGGATCCAAACCGAGTGGTGGCGGAGCGGACAGTGGAC
>NZ_DASURI010000482.1:0-11961 GCF_036280135.1 Longimicrobium sp. | reverse complement strand
CCAGGCGGTGAAGGCGTAGTGTCCGGCTCGGGGCCGGACCTGTAGCATGGACCCGCTCTCACATCTCGAATCGCTCGAGCAACGCGCCGAGCTCGGCGGCGGCGAAGACCGGCTGCGCCGTCAGCACGAGGCCGGCAAGCTCACCGCGCGCGAGCGGATCGATCTGCTCTTCGATCCCGGCACCTTCGACGAGGTGGACAAGCTCGTCACACATCGGTGCCGCGACTTCGGCATGGACGAGCAGATCGTGCCAGGGGACGGCGTGGTGGCCGGGGTGGGGCGCGTCGAAGGACGGCCGGTGTATGCCTTCGCGCAGGACTTCACTGTGTTCGGCGGCTCCCTCTCGGAGACCAACGCCGCGAAGATCGTCAAGATCATGGACCTCGCGGTGAAGATGGGCGCGCCCGTCGTCGGCCTCAACGACTCGGGCGGGGCGCGCATCCAGGAGGGCGTGCTCTCCCTTGCCGGCTACGCCGACATCTTCCTCCGCAACACCCTCGCGTCGGGCGTGATTCCGCAGATCTCCGCCATCATGGGCCCGTGCGCGGGCGGCGCCGTGTACTCGCCGGCCATCACGGACTTCATCTACATGGTGCAGGGGACGAGCTACATGTTCGTCACCGGCCCCAACGTGGTAAAGACGGTCACGCACGAGGACGTGACGATGGAAGAGCTGGGCGGCGCGGCCACGCACGCGGCCAAGAGCGGCGTGGCGCACTTTGCCCTGCGCAGCGAGGTGGAGTGCCTGCACCGGATCCGCCACCTGTTCGAGTTCATCCCGCAGAACAACCAGGAAGACGCGCCCCGCAAGCCCACGGACGACCCGTTCGACCGGGCGGACGAGGAGCTGCTGGACATCGTCCCCGACAATCCCAACAAGCCGTACGACATGCACGACGTCATCCGCCGCGTGGTGGACGACGGCGAGTTCTACGAGGTGCATGCCGACTACGCGGGCAACATCCTCTGCGGCTTCGCGCACGTGGGGGGCCACTCGGTGGGCATCGTGGCCAACCAGCCGGCGGTGCTGGCGGGTGTGCTGGACATCGACGCATCCGTAAAGGCGGCCCGCTTTGTCCGGTTCTGCGACAGCTTCAACGTGCCCCTCCTCACCTTCGAGGACGTGCCGGGCTTTTTGCCGGGCGTGACGCAGGAGCACGGCGGCATCATCCGCCACGGGGCCAAGCTGCTGTACGCGTTCTGCGAGGCCACGGTGCCCAAGGTGACCATCATCACCCGCAAGGCGTACGGCGGCGCGTACGACGTGATGAGCAGCAAGCACATCCGCGGCGACATCAACTACGCCTGGCCCACGGCCGAGATCGCCGTGATGGGGGCCAAGGGCGCCGTGGAGATCCTGTACCGCCGCGAGATCGGCGGCGCGGAGGACCCGGCGGCCGAGGCGGCCACGCGGCAAAAGGACTACGAGGAGCGCTTCGCCAACCCGTTCGCGGCAGCCGCGCGCGGCTACGTGGACGACGTGATCGACCCGCGCGAGACCCGCGCCCGGGTGATCAGCGCGCTGGACATGCTGCAGAACAAGCGCGACAGCAACCCGCCCCGCAAGCACGGCAACATCCCGTTGTAGGGGGATTACGTGGGCATCTAGCAGGTGAAGCGGATACTCATCCAGGGGGCTGGCCACCATTGAGACGGTGACCAGCCCTTTGCGTTTTGCCCCTCCGCCGCATCCTGTTGAACCCTGTCCGCGCGATGACGCGAAATGAAAACATCCACCTAGTTCGCGATGGTTGATCCGGGACGAAAAAGTGGATTGCGCCCGATTTCGAACGGAAACACCGAGAAATCCTCTCGTGATTCCTCGGTGTTTTCACGTCCGGAGCCGATACGTCCGCGCGGTGGCGGAATCCAAACCATTCCACTGTGGACAGGAATGGGTTAGCTTTGGAGCACACTTTCAGACGGGAGACGGAGCCATGACGGAGTACATCGTACGGGACAGCGACACGGGGCGGGCAATGGTGTCTTCGGCCAGCACCCCGGTCGACGAGATCCTCCAGGCGCTGCAGGACGGAGGGCAGTTCGACGGCGCGCTGCGACGCCACCCCGAGCTCTCGCCCCAAGGCGTGGCGGCCGCCCTGCGCTTCGCGCGTCTCGCCGTGGAGCGCGCCGGCCGGCCCGCGCGACAGCCGGGATCGGACGGATTTGTCGGCGTGCTCGAGGTGGCGCTCAACCCGCTCAACAGCGGGGGCTACGGGGCGGACAGCGTTACGCTCGACATGGGTGAATACGAGGACCTGATCAGCCGACTCGACTTTCTTGAAGGGAAGCTCGGCCGGGAGCCCGGCCGTCCCGGGAATCAGGAACGATCGGAAAGCCCTGGGCGCTCGGCGCGGGCAGCGTCCGGGTCCGGAACGCTCGGAGAAGTCCTCGCGTCGGTGGCGGAAAAGCGTGATCAGCTTCGCGACGACCTCGACCTGATCGAAAGCCTTCACGCGGGACTGGAGGACGTCGCGGCAGGGCGGGTCGTCTCGCACGAGGACGCGATGGCGTTCCTGCGGTCGAAGATTTCGGGATGAGGATGGGCTGGCTACGGCGGGCGCTGGACGAAGCGCCGGCCGCGGCCGCCCACATCGCGGCTCGCGGAGCGTGGTGCCCGTTTCCCGCGGAGTGGGCGCATGGTTCCGAGCTGTGTCACGGCTGGATCAGAAACGCCCGGGATGCCGCCTGAGGCCGGTGGGAGCAGAGACGAAACGCACCGGTCGCACACTCGACCGTGCGCCGACTCCGGGTGGATGGATGGATCGCCGTTCCGACTACCTGTCCACGCTCTGCACGGGAACCGTGGTGTTGCGGTTGGACTGGCGAGTGCTCCAGTGCTCGGCCGCGAACCAGGCGATGAAGACGAGGATGGCCGCGATGAACAGGTAGGCCCACACGCGGCTTCCGCGCACGGCGGGGTCGCCCGGCGGCGGCATGTCGGATTCGCGCATCGGTCGGCTCCCGCGGCGGGTGATGGTGGTGAACGGCGGCGAGCGCGGAGCAAGCGCCGTGCTCGCATCCGGCGCAGGGCCTGCGGGCGCTCAGCCTTTGCCGCGGCTGCCCATCCAGCGGTGCAGCGCGTTTTCCAGGGGCTCGCCCACGATGAGCACCACGAGGGCGAGCAGCACGGCCACGATGGCCATCTGCCAGAGCCCCACGCCGCAGGCAATGCCCAGGCACGCCACCACCCACAGGCTGGCGGCCGTCGTGAGCCCGGAAATGTGCTGGCCGGAGTCGGCCTTGAGGATGGTACCGCCGCCCAGGAAGCCGATCCCCGCCACGATCCCCTGGATCACGCGGGACACGGAGTTGCTGTCGAACTCCCCGTCGTGGCCGGCCAGCTCGATGCCCGTGAGCGTCACCAGGGCCGTGCCCAGGGCCACGAGCGCGTGCGTGCGCAGCCCCGCGGGCTTGCCGCGGATCTCGCGGTTGAGCCCCAGCGCCGCGCCGATGAGCGTGGCGGAGACCAGGCGGACCAGGACGTCCGTGAACGACAGCGTCGTGGTGAACCAGTTCATGGGCCGGCCCGTCAGCGCGCGCGGACGGAGGCCAGCACCCGCTGCACCAGCCCGTCCACGGCCGGGTTGGCGATCCACCGGGCCACGACCACCAGGTCGTTCTCCGGGTCCACGTAGACCACGTTGGTGCCGTTGCCCACGTGGGCGAACGCGGTGGCCGGCGCGCTGGGGAGGTACTTGCGGTCCGTGTTCACGAACCAGTTCATGAACCCGTACGTGGGCTCCACGGGCGTGGGCGTGAGGGCCATCCGCACCCAGCTCTCGGACAGGATCTGCCGGTCGCGCCACCGGCCCCGGCGCAGGGTCAGGTAGCCGAACCGCGCCAGGTCGCGCGCGCTGATGAACATGCCGCCGCCCCAGTGTCCTCCGCCGCTCACGGACTGCACGGCGCGCCCGTCCATCAGCACCCACGAGTTCTCGTAGCCCACCCACCGCCACGTGGGCGACGCGCCGATGGGGTCCATCACCTCCTCGCGCAGCACCTCGGGCAGGGGGCGCCGCCACACGTTGAGCGCGGCGAGGGCCAGCAGGTTCACGCGGACGTCGTTGTACTCGTACGCGGCGCCGGGCTCGCCCCGCTCGCGGGTGAGCCACTCGCGCGGGTTCTGCGCGGGGCGGTCGGCCCAGTCGGGCTTGCCCCAGAGGGTGCCCTCCCAGTCGCTCACCTGGCGCAGCAGGTGGTTCCAGGTGATGCGCCGCTCGCGGTCCGTGTCGAACAGGCGCAGGGGGCGATTCTCCCCCAGGCTGCCCGCGTGCCGGCTGCCGCCTTCCGGGGGCAGGACGAAGATGGGGCCCACGTACGGATCGACCGCGTCGTCCACGGAGCGGATCATCCCGCGGTCCACGGCCAGGCCCACGACGGTGGACAGGAAGCTCTTGGTGACGCTGAACGTCATGTCGACGCGGTTCACGTCGCCCCATTCGGCCACGACGTAGCCGTTGCGGATGACGATGCCCGCCGGGTCGCCCCGCTCGGCGAAGGGGCCCACCGCCTCGCCGAACGGCTCGCGGCCGAACGTCTGGTAGTGGGCCATCTCCAGGTCGCGGGGCGCGCTGCTCTCGTTCGCCCTCGCGAAGGCGACGGCGCTGTCCAGCAGGGCGGCATCCATCCCCACCTGCGCCGGGGTGCGCCGCTCCCACTGGCCCCCCGGGCCGGGATAGTAGACGGCGCCGCGCTGCGCCTGCGCGGACGTGGCGGCGAAGGCGAGCGCGGCGAGGAGCGGGAGCGATCGGCGGCGACGGAGCACGGCGGAACGTCGGGTTCGGGCGGACGGGATCGGTTGTGACAGAACCGATAACGGATCGTTGCACGCGGAGCAACCAGCAATCGCTCTGCCACGGTACGCGGCCCACGCCTCGCCAACGGGGCGGGGGGGTTGTAGTTTGGGCGCCTTCCGCCGGGACGGGCCGGCGGCGCGTGAGCGGGAACTCGACTTCATCTCTGCCCGAGGCAGCGTGTTCAACAAGATCCTGGTCGCCAACCGGGGCGAGATCGCCCTTCGCGTCATCCGCGCGGCGCACGAGCTGGGCATCAAGGCCGTCGCCGTCTACTCCGAGGCCGACCGCCTGGCTCCCCACGTCCTCGCGGCCGACGAGGCCTACCTCATCGGCCCCGCGCCGTCCGCACAGAGCTACCTGCGCGCGGACGTGCTCATCGAGGTCGCGAAGCAGTGCGGGGCCGAGGCCATCCACCCCGGCTACGGCTTTCTCTCGGAGCGCGCGCCGTTCATCCAGGCCGTGCGCGACGCGGGGCTCGTCTTCATTGGCCCCTCTCCCGAGGCCGTGACGGCCATGGGCGACAAGACGGCCGCCCGCAGCCGGATGATCGACGCCGGCGTGCCCGTCGTGCCGGGGACGAAGGAGGCGCTGGCCGACGCGGCCGAGGCGCGGCGCGTGGCGGGCGAGATCGGCTACCCCGTGCTGCTCAAGGCGGCGGCGGGCGGCGGCGGCAAGGGCATGCGCGTGGTCCGGGGCGAGGACGAGATCGAGCGCGCCTTTGACGCGGCCGGCAACGAGGCGCAGGCGGCGTTCGGCGACCGGGCCGTCTACATCGAGAAGTACCTGGAGGGTCCGCGCCACATCGAGATCCAGCTGCTGGCGGACCGCCACGGCAACACGCTGCACCTGGGCGAGCGCGAGTGCAGCATCCAGCGCCGACACCAGAAGCTCATCGAGGAGGCGCCGTCGGCCGTGCTCACGCCGGAGGAGCGCCAGGCCATGGGGCAGATGGCGGTCGCCGCCGCGCGGGCCGTGAACTACGAGGGCGCGGGCACGGTGGAGTGCCTGTACCAGAACGGCGCGTTCTACTTCCTGGAGATGAACACGCGCATCCAGGTGGAGCACCCCGTGACGGAGCTGGTGACGGGCATTGACCTGGTGCAGTGGCAGATCCGCGTGGCGGCCGGCGAGGCGCTGCCGTTCACGCAGGAGCAGATCGGCTGGGAGGGGCACGCCATCGAGTGCCGCATCACGTCGGAAGACCCGTACAACTCGTTCCTGCCGTCCACGGGCCGCATCCGCAACCTGGTCGTGCCCACGGGGCCGGGGGTGCGCTGGGACGGCGGCATCGTGCCGGGCGTGGAAGTGGGGCTCTTCTACGATCCCATGCTCGCCAAGCTGATCGTGCACGCGCCCACGCGCATCGAGGCCATCGACCGGATGAAGCGCGCCCTGCTGGAGCTGCGCGTGGAAGGCGTGGACACGGCCGTTCCGTTCCACCTGCGGGTGATGGACGAGCCGGACTTCCGGGCCGGCACCATCGACATCAAGTACCTGGACACGCACGACCTGCTTTCCGCCGAGGCGGACGACGCGTCCGTGCGGGTGGCCGCCCTGGCCGCGGCGCTGCTGGAGGAGGAGCGCCGCACCCAGCGCGGCGTGTCGCGCGTGCAGGCGTCGTCGTCGCCCGCGGGCGGGTTCGGCGGCAGCGCGTGGAAGCGCGCGGGCATGGGCTGGAGAGGGCGTTGAGCGAGCGTCGTCCGCGGGGACCGCGGCGGGGCGGGGGAGCGCGCGGTGGATCGTCGGGGCCCGGCGGGCCGCGCCGGCCGCCGCCGACCGTCACGCTGCGGATCGATTCCATCGCGGCCGGCGGGGAGGGCGTGGGGCGGCTGCCGGACGGCCGCGTGTGCTTTGTCCATCGCACGGCGCCGGGGGACCTGGCGGAGGTGGCGCTCACGGAGCGGCGGGACCGGTGGACGCGCGGCCGCCTTCTGCGCGTGATCGAACCGTCGGCGGAGCGGCGGGACGCACCATGCCCGTTCTACGCGCGCTGCGGCGGGTGCACGCTGGAGCACATGCCGTACGACGCGCAGCTGCGGGCCAAGGGGCGCATCGTGGCGGACGCGCTGACGCGCATCGGCGGGCTGGCGGTGGACGCGCCGGAGGTGGTGCCGTCCCCGTCGGAGTTCCGCTACCGCAACCGCGTGTCGTTCGCCTTGCGGCGGATGGAGCACGGGCGCGTCGTGGCGGGGTTCCACGCGCTGGGCGAGCCGGACGAGATCGTGGACCTGGACGGCGCCTGCCTGCTGTTCGAGGCGGCCATCGGCCGCGTGTGGGACGGCATCCGTGCGAACTGGGGGCCGGACGCGCGGCGCCTGCCGTCCGGCGCGCAGCTGCGGCTTACGCTGCGGGCCAGCGCGTCGGGCGACGTGTCGCTGCTGGTGGAGGGCGGATTCAACCCCGGCCGGCCGCAGGAGCTGATCGACGCCGTGCCGGGCCTCGTCTCCGTGTGGCACCGGCCGGGCGAGGCGACGGCGGAGCTGGTGGCGGGCGCGCCCGGGCTGCCGGAGACGTGGGGCGACGAGACGGTGGAGCTCAGCGGCGCGGCGTTCCTGCAGGTGAACCGCGCGGCGGCGGCGCTGCTGGAGGCGCACGTGATGTCGCTCGCGGGCGACGTGGCGGGGCTGCGGATCGTGGACGCGTACTGCGGCATCGGCCTGCATGCGCGGCGCTTTGCCCGCGCCGGCGCGAGCGTGACGGGGATCGAGCTGGATCCGAACGCCGTGGCGGAAGCGCGCCGCGCCGCGCCGGACGGCGCCGTGTTCGTGGAGGGCCCGGTCGAGGCGCTGATCGCGGATCACCTGCCCGCGGACCTCGTGGTGCTCAACCCGCCGCGCGCGGGGATCGCGGGAGAGGCGGCGGACGCGCTGGTGGCGGCGCCCGCGGCGCGCATCCTCTACGTATCCTGCAATCCCGCGACGCTCGCCCGCGACCTCAAGCGGATGGCGCCCGCGTACCGCCTGGAATCCATCCGCTCGTTCGACCTGTTTCCGCAGACGGCGCACGTGGAATCCGTCGCGCTGCTGGTGGCGGAAGGGTAGCGGACACCTGGGATTCCGTGGACGACAACGGCCGCCGGACCACGAGGTCCGGCGGCCGTTTGAACGTGCACCCGCCTATTTCAGCAGAAGCGGTACGAGTTGCAGTCGTACCCGTTCGTCCACATGGTGCTTCCCTGCGTGTCGCACGTGCAGGCGGTCGCCTCGGAGTCGGCGTAGGTATCCATGGGGCCCTGCTGCACCTGGTGCGCCTGGATGGTGCCGCGCGCGTTCGCGGGGCGAGCGGTTCCGAACGACTCGACGGTGAGCGCTTCCAGGTTCAGCTTCAGCTTCCGCATCGTGGTGCCTTTTGCAAAAGGGGAGAGCATCGCCGCGGGCGGGGGAATCCCGCGTCGCGGCCCGGCGCTTCTCCGCGCGCACGCGGAGAAGCCAGCGGAGCCGCCGTCCCGGGCCCGCACGGCCCGGCGGTCGATATCCGAAAAATTAGAACGGCTTAGGGTACGCAGTATGTCCCGCCGGGTGGAGCCTGTCAACCGGACCGTCCGGGACAAATTCAGGAAATTCGTGCTCCCGGACCCGGGTTCTCACCGGCGTCGCGGGACTTGCGCGCGGAAGCGAGTGCGTGTCGTGTGGCGGTATCCGATGCGGCAGACGCATCCGTCTCCCCCCGGTGTGCGCGTCGAATTCGGCGTCGCAGCTCCGCGTGGCGATGGTGCCGCCCGGGTGCCGGCTACAGACAGGCCGCCGGACATCGATCGTCCGGCGGCCCAATCTGGTTGGTGGCCGTGGAATGTCCGATCCGGGATCAGCCCGGGCAGCCGGCGCCCGTGCAGCCGGCCTTGTCGGACGCGCCGCAGATGCAGGTGATGGTGAAGCAGTCGAACCACCAGCGCGTGCCCTGGTCGGTGTTGGCCGCGTCGTCCTGCTGCTGGTCGTGCGCGCGCACGGTTCCGCGCGGGGCGGACGCGGGCGCCTGGGTGTCGAACGACTGCACCTGGAGGGACTCGACCTGCAGCGTGAGCTTCTTCATGGGATGGGTCCGGGAGAGTGGGAGTGGCGCAAAAGGCCCGTGCGCCGGCGGGTCCATCAGGGGGAACGGTCCCAAGCTCCCCGCATCTGCCCATCCCTGTCAAGCGAACGCCACGGAGCGGCCAAACCCGATGGTCCAGGAAGGCCGCCGGACGTCGTCGTCCGGCGGCCCGCGCTCATCCCGGCCGGCGCGTCCGGTCACGCACAGTTGATGGCGCTGTCGCAAAAGCAGGTCTGCTCGTGCGACATGCACCCGGACGCGCTCAGGCAGTACTGCCCGCTCATGCACGCGGCGTCGCACTGGTAGCGGTCGGCGGAGGACAGGTGCGCCTGCACCGTTCCGCGGCCCTGCTGGATCCGCGCGGGCTCGAACGATTCCACCGTGAGGGCATCCAGCCGCAGGGAAAGCTTCTTCATGGGAGTCGCTGCCTGTTGGAGATGGATGGCCCGCCGGACGCCTTTGTCGGGCGGGCCGCGTCCGTTCATCCGCCGATCCGCGGATGACGGGGCTTTACCACTCGATCACGGTCCAGCAGTTGTTGCTGTAGGGCTGGGTCTGGTCGGGGAGGGTGTCGCCATCCGCGTCCGAGGTGTACGGGCAGCCGATCGTACAGCCGTCCGTGGGGCGGGGCGAGCAGCCGCAGGTGTCCGCGAGCCGCGTGGCGTCGTGGCCCTGCACGGTGCCGCGGCCGTCCGTCGCGGCGTCCGTCTGGAACGACTCCACGGCGAGCGAATCGAGGTCGAGCGCCAGTTTCTTCATGCGTCTGCTCCTGCCAAGGGTGGATGGGGGGGACCCGGCACGTCCCACGCGTGCCGCACTGCGGCGCCCGTCGGCGTGGACGGGCGCAAACGGAACCGGCGCCCCCGTCCGCGAGGGGACGAGGAGGCGCCGGGAAAAACGTCAGGCGGTGACCGTTGTGTCCGACGGGTCCGGGCAGGCACCGCCCGGGCAGGAGTCCAGGCACGAGCCGCACGCCGGGAGGTAGCACGACGTGCCCTGGCAGCTGCCCACGCAGGTCGCGTCGTCGCAGGTGAGCGGACACGTCGCGTAGACCGTCTTGATGCACGGGTTGGTCAGGTGCGCGTGGACAGTTCCCCGCGCGTCCGGCGTGCCGGCGGTCTCGAATGATTCGATCCGCAGGTCCTCCAGCCGCAGCTTGTGCATGGTCGCTTCTCCAGGATGATTATGGATTGTGGCGGATAACGAATCGTATGATGCGTCCGCTTTCGTCGCGTGTCAACGGCGTGGCGCGGCCAATCCGTGGAGCGCGGCGACGCGATCGGGGGAAAGATCATCCGTTCCGGTCCGGCATCCCCTCCATCCGCCGTGAAATCACCCGGCCGGTCTTGCGGTCGGGGGATGCCCGGCGCACCTTGCTGCGCTCCTGAACAGACCCCAATCGGACCTGATCGCATGCGCTACTTCGTCACCATCGCCGGGCGCGACGTGGAGGTGGACCTGACCGGCGCCACGCCCGTGGTGGACGGCACGCCCATGGATGCGCAGCTCGTGGCGCTCCCCGGCACGGACACGCGGCACCTGCTGGTGAACGGCCGCTCGTACGCCATCACGGCCACGCCCGGCGACCGCCGCGGCCGCTGGCAGCTGGGCGTGGGCGCCGAGCGCTTCACGGCCGACGCCGTGGACGAGCGCACGCGCGCCATCCGCGAGATGACGGGCGGCGGCGCGGACCTGGCGGACATGACCGTCGTGGCCCCCATGCCCGGCCTGGTGGTGAAGGTGGAGGTCGAGGTGGGGCAGGCGGTCAAGGCGGGCCAGGGCGTCGTCGTCGTGGAAGCGATGAAGATGGAGAACGAGCTCAAGGCGCCCTCCGACGGCGTCGTGGCCAGCATCGCCGTGAAGCCCGGCCAGACGGTGGACAAGGGCGCCGTCCTGCTGGTGCTGGAGTAGAAGTGCCAAGTTCTGAGTACCAGGTGCCAAGTGGTAGAGCGATGAAGGTTCGTGCACTGGTCGGAGGGTTGATCGCGGCGGCGTTCGCGGCGATGCCCGTCCGCGCGCAGGCGGTGGACCTGGGCACGCCCGAGGCGGCGCTGCGGACGTACTGGCGCACGCAGGACGCGCTGGATTCCATCGCGGCGTTCATCGTGACGGGGCCGGCGGAGCGCGACCCGTTCTCGGCCGTGCGGCGCGACTACGAGCGCACGCTGGGCGGCCGCGCGGCGGAGGTGCTGGCGTCGCCGTTCATCCGGCAGACGTACACGCGCGAGGTGGAGGCCGTGGACATGGCCGGCCCGGCGCGCGCGCTCATCATGGTCATCATCCACAACACCACGCCGCTGCCGCAGGGCACCCCGCTCACGCACGAGCAGGAAGAGCTGCGCAACGAGGGCCAGCAGTTTCGCTACGTGCTGGACCTGGACGGCGCCACCTGGCGCATCACGCAGATCCAGCAGTGGGACGACCTGGGCTCCGGCTGGCAGGACCTGTTCGTGGACGGGATGACGCTGCCCGTCTTCGCGCGGTGGTAGGGGAGTAACGGCAGTACCAAGTGCCTAGTGCCAAGTGCCAAGTAGAAAAAGCACTTGGTACTTGGCACTTGATCCTTGTCACTTGGCACTTCTTCTCTCCAATCCCATGTACCGACGCATCGACGACTTCCTCAACGACTGGCGTGAGGAAACCCAGACCACGCTCAAGGTGCTGCGCGCGCTGACGGACGCGTCGCTGGAGCAGCGCGTTACGCCCGAGGGGCGCTCGGCCGGGCGGCTGGCCGCACACATCACGGAGACGGTCCCGGAGATGATGGGTGCCGCCGGGCTCACGGGCCTGCAGGGCGAGACGCACATCGACCCCACGCCGTCCAACGCCGCGCAGATCGCGGAGATGTACGAGACGGCCGCCCGCTCCCTGGCCGAGACGCTGCCCGGGCAGTGGACGGACGCGGACCTGGAGGGCGAGGTGGAGATGTACGGCGATCGCTGGTCGCGCGGCCTCACGCTCGGCATCCTCGTCCGGCACCAGGCCCACCACCGCGGCCAGCTCACCGTGCTGATGCGCCAGGCCGGCCTGTCCGTCCCCGGCTGCTACGGCCCCGCCGCGGAGGAATGGGCGATGATGGGCATGCCGGCGATGGCGTAACGGCAGTGCGAAAGTGCGGGAGTGCGAAAGTGCG
>NZ_DASURI010000481.1:0-4250 GCF_036280135.1 Longimicrobium sp. | reverse complement strand
CAGGTCAAGGTGCGGGGCTTCCGCATCGAGCCGGGCGAGGTGGAGGCGCGGCTGGCGGAGCACCCGGGCGTGCGCGAGGCCGTCGTCCTGGTCCGCGAGGACGCGCCGGGGCAGGCCCGGCTCGTGGCGTACGTCACCGGCGACGGAGGCGCGGACGCCGAGGCCCTGCGGGCCCACCTGGCCGAAACGCTGCCGGCGCACATGGTGCCCGCGGCCTTCGTGCGCGTGGACGCGTGGCCGTTGACGCACAACGGCAAGCTGGACCGCGCGGCGCTCCCCGCGCCCGGGAGCGACGCCTTTGCCGCCCGCGCGTACGAGGCGCCCGCGGGGACGACGGAAGAGGTGCTCGCGGAAATCTGGGCCGAGGTGCTGCGCGTGGAGCGGGTGGGCCGCGGCGACCACTTCTTCGAGCTGGGCGGCCACTCGCTGCTGGCCGTGCAGGTGATCTCGCGCGTGCGGCAGGCGCTGGGGGTGGAGGCCGCGCTGGGCGGGCTGTTCACGCACCCCGTGCTGGAGCACTTTGCCCGGGCGCTGGACGGGGCCGCGCGGGCGGCGCTTCCGCCCATCGAGCCCGCGCCCCGCGACGGGCCCGTGCCCCTCTCGTTCGCGCAGCAGCGGCTGTGGTTCCTGGAGCAGATGGGGAACCTGGGAAGCGCGTACCACATCCACCGCGCCGTGCGCCTGCGGGGCGCCCTGGACCGCGCGGCGCTCGTGGCGGCGCTGGACGGCCTCGTGGCCCGCCACGAGGCCCTGCGGACGACGTTCGCGGAGGTGGACGGCGTCCCGGCGCAGCGCATCGCACCGGCACGGGCGAGCCGCTTCGCGCTGGTGGAGCATGACCTGGCCGGGCGCGACGACGCGGACGCCGAGCTGGGGCGGGTGCTGGGCGAGGCGGCGCGGGCGCCCTTCGACCTGGAGCAGGGCCCGCTCATCCGCGGGCGGCTCGTCCGCCTGGGGGCCGACGAGCACGTCCTGGCGGTGGCCATGCACCACATCGTCAGCGACGGGTGGTCCATGGGGGTGCTGTTCCGCGAGCTGGCGGCCCTGTACGGCGCCCACGCCGCGGGGCACGCGCCGGAGCTGGCCCCGCTCCCCGTGCAGTACGGGGACTACGCCGTGTGGCAGCGGCGGTGGGTGGAGGGCGACGTGCTGCGCGAGCAGGGGGACTACTGGACGCGGACCCTCGCGGGCGCCCCGGAGGTGCTGGAGCTGCCCGCCGACCGTCCCCGCCCGGCGCAGGTGGACCACGCGGGGGCGCTGCTGGGCCTGGAGCTGGACCCGGCGCTCACGGCGGGGCTCAAGGCGCTGTCGCGCCGCCACGGCACCACGCTGTTCATGACCCTGCTGGCCGGGTGGGCCACCGTGCTGGGCCGGCTGGCGGGGGTGGACGACGTGGTGGTGGGCACCCCGGCGGCCAACCGCGGGCAGCGGGAGATCGAGGGGCTCATCGGCTTCTTCGTCAACACGCTGGCCCTGCGGATGGACCTTTCCGGCGCGCCCACGGTGGCGGAGCTGCTGGGGCGGGTCAGGGAGCGGACCCTGGGCGCGCAGCACCACCAGGACATCCCCTTCGAGCAGGTGGTGGAGCGGGCCGCCCCCGTGCGCAGCCTGGCGCACCACCCGCTCTTCCAGGTGATGTTCACCTGGCAGACCGCGGCCCAGCGGGGCGGGCTGGCCCTCCCGGGGCTGGACGTGCGCGGGGCGGGCGGGGGGGCGGGGCCGGTGCACGCCAAGTTCGACCTCGCGCTCGCGGCGTGGGAGGACCAGGACCGCATCGTGGGGAGCCTGACGTACGCCACGGCCCTCTTTGACCGGGAAACGGTGGCGCGCTGGGCGGGCTGCCTGCGGCGGGTGCTGGAAGGCATGGCCGCCGACGACGGCCGGCGGGTGGACCGCCTAGCGCTCCTGTCCGGCGAGGAGCGCGCGCGGGTGGTGGAGGGGTGGAACCGTACGGACGCGCCGTATCCCCACGCGGCGGGGATCCCCGCGCTCTTCGAGGCGCAGGCGGACCGGACGCCGGACGCCGTGGCGGTGGTGGACGGGGACGCGCACCTCACCTACGCGGAGCTGGACGGGCGGGCCAACCGGCTGGCGCACCACCTGGCCGCGCGCGGCGTGCGGCCGGGCGACCGGGTAGCGCTGCTGCTGCCCCGCGGGACGGCGCTGGTGGCCGCCGAGCTGGCGGTGCTCAAGGCGGGCGCGGCCTACGTTCCCGTCAACCCGGACGATCCCGCGGAGCGCGTCGCGTTCCTGCTGGCCGACAGCGGCGCCCGCGCCGTGCTCGCCCCGGCCGGGCAGGCCGTCCCCGCGGTCGCGGGCGCGGCGCGCATCGACGCCGACGCCGTCCCCGACGGGGCGGCGGCCCGCCCGCGGACGCCGGCGGCCGGCGGCGAGGCGGCCGCCTACCTGATGTACACGTCCGGCTCCACGGGCGAGCCCAAGGGCGTCGTGATCCCCCATCGCGCCGTCACCCAGCTGGCGCTGACCAACGGCTTCTTGGACCTGCGGGCCGACGACCGGGTGGCGCTGGCGTCCAACCCCGCGTTCGACGCCGCCACCATGGAGGTGTGGGGGCCGCTCCTGAACGGCGGCCGCATCGTGGTCGTCCCCCAGGCGGTGCTCCTGGACCCGGGGGCGTTCGGGCGCCTGATGACGGAGCAGGGCGTCACCGCGTTCCTGTTTACCGCGGCCCTCTTCAACCACTACGCGCGGGAGATCCCGGAGGTGCTGGCCGGCCTGCGCTACGCCTGCACCGGCGGCGACCGCACGGAGGTGGCCGCGTACGAGCGCCTTCTCCGCGAGGGCGGGGCGGTGCGGGTGCTCAACTGCTACGGCCCCACGGAGACGACGACGTTCTCCCTCGCCGCCGTGGTGGACCGGGAAAGCCTGGACGGCCCCCGCGGCATGCCCATCGGCCTGCCCAAGGGCAACGCGCGCGCCTACGTCCTGGACCGCGCGGGCGAGCCGGTGCCGGTGGGCGTCACCGGCGAGCTGTACCTGGGCGGGGCGGGCGTGGCGCTGGGCTACCGGGGCCGGCCCGGGCTCACCGCCGGACGCTTCGTGCCCGACCCGTTCGGCGGCGCGCCGGGCGCGCGCCTGTACCGCACGGGCGACCTGGTGCGCCGGCGGGCGGACGGGCGGCTGGAGTTCGTGGGCCGCGGCGACTTCCAGGTCAAGATCCGCGGCTTCCGCATCGAGCCGGGAGAGGTGGAGGCGTGCCTGCTGGAGCACGCGGCCGTGCGGGAGGCCGCCGTGGTCGCGCGCGCCGACGCCCCGGGCGAGAAGCGGCTGGTGGCGTACTGGGCGGGCGACGCGGACGCCCCGGCCGACGCGCTGCGCGCGCACCTGGGCGGGCGCCTGCCGGAGTACATGGTGCCGGCGGCGTTCGTGCGGCTGGACCAGCTCCCGCGTACGTCCACGGGCAAGGTGGACCGCGGGGCCCTCCCCGCGCCCGCGGCCGACGCGTTCGCCGCCGGGGCGTACGAGGCCCCCGCGGAGGGCACCGAGGAGGCGCTGGCGGAGATCTGGGCCGAGGTGCTGGGCGTGGAGCGGGTGGGCCGCCAGGACGACTTCTTTGCCCTGGGCGGGCACTCGCTGCTGGCCGTGCAGGTGATCTCGCGCGTGCGGCAGGTGATGGAGGTGGAGGTCGCCCTGGGCGCGCTGTTCACCCACCCCGTGCTGGCGGACTTCGCGCGGGCGCTGGACGGGACGGCGCGGGCGGCCCTTCCGCCCATCGAGCCGGCGCCCCGCGACGGGCCCCTGCCGCTCTCGTTCGCGCAGCAGCGGCTGTGGTTCCTGGAGCAGATGGGAAGCCTGGGGAGCACGTACCACATCCACCGCCCCATGCGCCTGCGGGGGGCCCTGGACCGCGCGGCGCTCGCGCGCGCGCTGGACGGCATCGTGGCCCGCCACGAGTCGCTGCGCACCGTCTTCACGGAGACGGACGGCATCCCCGCGCAGCGCATCGTGCCGGCCGGGGCGGGCGCCTTTCTCCTGCGGGAGCACGACGCCGCCGGCCACCCCGACCCGCAGGCGGAGCTGCGCCGGCAGATGGCCGAGGAGGCGCGCGCGCCCCTCGACCTGCAGCGGGGGCCGCTCATCCGGGGCCGGCTCGTCCGGCTGGCCCCCGACGACCACGTGCTGCTGCTGACCATGCACCACATCGTCAGCGACGGCTGGTCCATGGGAGTGCTCACCACCGAGCTCTCCGCCCTGTACGCGGCGTACCGCGAGGGCCGCACGCCGGACCT
>NZ_DASURI010000480.1:0-4856 GCF_036280135.1 Longimicrobium sp. | reverse complement strand
GAACTGCCACATCACGTTGTCGGGGCCGTAGCCCTGCGCGGGGCGGTTGTTGGCGTCCGTGTTCACGTACTGCACGGAGGCGTTGGCCCGCAGGCGGTCGTTCAGGTCCGCGCCGCCGTTGAAGCCCACCGTGGTGCGCTGCAGCTTGAAGCCCGGGTACATCCCGTCCTGGTCCAGGTTGGCCACGGACAGGCGCATGTTGGCCCCCTCGCGGGCGTAGCTGAACGCCGCGCTCGTGTTGGCCGTGCGCCCCGTCTCGAAGAAGTTGCGCACGTTGTTCGGGTGGGACACCCAGGGCGCGGGTTGGCCGTTGCTGAAGAACTGGACGACGGACGTGTCGTTGTCCAGGCGCGGGCCCCAGCTCTCGTCGTAGTCGTCGTTGATGCCGCCGCCCTTGCCGTTCACGTAGCCGTACCGGCCGTTGAAGCCCTGCCCGTAGCTGTTCTGGTAGTCGGGCAGGCGCAGGGGCTCTTCGAACGTCACCGTGCTGGAGGCGGTGACGGTTCCCCCGCCGCCGCCCCGGCCGCTCTTGGTGGTGATGATCACGGCGCCGTTGGCCGCCCGCGAGCCGTACAGCGCGGCCGCGTTGGGGCCCTTGAGCACCGTGATGGACTCGATGTCGGCGGGGTTCAGGTCCTGCACCACGTTGCCGTAGTCGATGGCGTTGTAGCCCATCGTCCCGCCGCCGCCCGCCGAGTTGGTGACCGGCACGCCGTCCACCACGAACAGGGGCTGGTTGTCGGCGCTGATGGAGTTGGCGCCGCGGATGACGATGCGCGACGAGCCGCCCGGCGAGTTGGAGTTCGTGATGGTCACGCCCGACACCTTGCCGGACAGCGCCGTCACCAGGTTGGTCTCGCCGGCCCGCGCGAGCTCGTCGCCCTCCACCTCCTGGACCGCCGTGCTGATCTCCCGCTCCTCGCGGGTGATGCCCAGCGCCGTCACCACCAGCTCGTCCAGCACCAGGCCGGTGGCGTTCAGGGCAAAGTCGGCCGTGGTGGTGCCGCCGGCCGTGACGGTGACCGTGCGCTGGGTGCTGCCGTAGCCCAGCATGGCCACGCGCAGGGTGCGGGCGCCGGCGGGGACGTTGCGCAGCACGTAGCGCCCGTCCGCGCCCGTGGCCGCGCCAAGGGACGTGCCGTCCACGGTGACGCGCGCCCCCTGGACGGGGCCGCCGCCCTGGGCGTCGGTCACGGTTCCCTGGAGGGTCCCGGTCCCTTGCGCCGCCGCGGGCCGTACGGCCGCGGCGAGCAGGGCCAGGACCGCGAGCATCCAACCGAGTTTACGCATTCGCGTGCTCCTGCTGCGGGTGTGGGTGCAAGACAACGCGCGCCCACCCGCCGGCGGGCGCACGCTGCGGGGTGCGCCGTACACGACGGCGCAGAATGATTGCACAATGTTTTGCCCGGACAGGCCAGGCGCGCGCGGCGCCGGGCAAAAACATCGGGAAATGCTGCGGGACGATGCGGGTCGGTACGGCGAGGCGGGGCAGTGCGCCCCACGTGAAGATCAAATGGATGACGGCAGGTTACAGCGTCGTGACGCGCGCGGCAAGGGTGTCCGGCCCCGCCGCGCCCGCCCCGGATTCGGAAGCCAGTATTCCGAATACTTGTCTCAGTGGTGTGACAAATCTGCGCTCCAAGAAAATGTCCCGCCCGGAGAGCGCGTCTCCGGTGCAGGACGTGTAAACGCGTTGTCGTGCGGGCATCGGGGGATCGATCGGCAATTCCCGATCGTGGCGAGGACCGTCGGCATGCCGGGCACCACTGTTCGCTGACGCGTCATCCTGTGAGAAGAGGCTGACAACCCCTTCCACGGAGTCCCGCGCGCTTGTCATCCTGAGTCATTCGGCGCTACGCGCACCCTGCGGGATGAAAGTCGCCGCCATCCAACCTCCCCCAGGGGTCTTTGGGGGAGGTGCGAGCCTAGGCGAGCGGAGGGGGCGCTCGCGCGGTGCGCCTCCATGCACGAGGCCAGCCCTGGCTTTCTATTCAGGGAGCCGCCGCGCAGGTCTTTGCTGGTGCGCAATCCGTGGCGGCGACCGAAGGATCTTGCCTGCAAAGCTCTGCGGGCGCCCTCGTGCACGAGAGCGCGTCCCGAGTTTCGCACACAAGATCCTTCGGTCGCGCCATCGTGCGGCGCGCGTTCAGGGCCAGCGCGGCGCTCCCTCAGGATGACGCTCTCCTGGTTTCGCTTGAAGACAGGTCTGGCAACATCTTTTGAAGGAGCGCCCGCGCGCGGGCAACTCCTCAGGATGGACTCGTGTGGGAAATCGAGACTGCTCAGCGCGGATCAGAGCTTCTGCAGGACCTCCACGGCGGCGTGGCGGGCGGGCTCGGGCGCGGGACGGCCAAAGAGGTAGCCCTGGAGCAGGTTCACGCCCAGCTGGCTCATGATCTCCCACTCGGCCTCGCGCTCCACGCCCTCGGCGAGCACCATCTGCCCGTTGTCGTGCCCCAGCTTGGCGAGCGACGCGCACACGTCGCGGTGAAACTGGGATTCGGGCGCGCGAGAGACGAACTCGCGGTCGATCTTGATGAGGTCCGGGCTCAGGTCCGCCAGCAGGCCCAGCCCGGAATATCCGCTCCCCACGTCGTCCAGGGCCACCTTGAACCCCGTGGCGCGGTAGTACGCCAGCAGGTTGCGCAGGTGGGCCCGCGAGGCTGTCTGCTCACTCTCCACCACCTCGAAGATCACGTGGTCCGGCTCCAGCCCCGCCTCGGCCGCGGCGCGCACGGTGGTGCGCAGGCAGAACTCCGGTCGGTAGATGGCCGTGGGCAGGAAGTTCACCAGCAGGTGGATGGGCGGCACGAGGCCCGCCGCGCCCGCGTTGCGCAGGTGCATCTCGCGCACGTGGCGGTCCAGCATGAAGGTGAGCTGCTCCTGGCGCGCCCACTCCAGCAGGGTGGCGGGGCTCACGAGGGTGCCGTCGTGGGCCACGCCGCGCATGAGGCACTCGTACCCCCACAGCTCCAGGGTGCCGGCCCAGAAGATGGGCTGGTACCACGTCTCCATCCGCCCCTCGCGCAGCATGGCGGCCAGGGGCGAGCTGTCCGCCGAGACCATGTCCCCCAGGCGGTCGGCGTGCATGAGCGTCACCAGCTGGGCGGCAAGGGGCTCGCCGCGCCGCACCCACGTGGCGCGCAGGGCGCCAAAGCGGGCCGCGTCCAGCTCCGTGCGCAGGAACGTGGCGACCTCGGCCACGCCCGACCAGCGTGACCGGCCGCCCACCTCCACGCGGACGGCGGCCAGCTCCGGGTGCACCGTCCAGTCCTCGCCGGGGGTAAGGCCCGTGAGCTCGGGGTAGCCCTCCAGCCCCGGGGCCAGCACAGCGAGGGCGCGCGCGTCCGTCCTGCAGTCGCAAACGTGCATGGGAATGGTCTTTGGTCCCGCCGGGATGAGCAATCCGTGGGGCGCATGGAAAAACAACGGACGCCCGGCTCACCGCGAAGGGCGTGCCGGGCGTGCTACAGTGCCATGGAGCAGGTACGCGGGGAGATCAGGCCACCCGACCCCGCCGGGCCCACACGCGGATCTGGTCCAGGAACGCGCGCACGTCGATGGGCTTGGGCACCAGGTCGTCGCACCCGGCGTCCAGCACCCGCTGGCGCGCGCCCTCCATGGCGGTGATGGCCAGGATGGGCACGCCGCGCAGCTCCTCGACGGCGCGGATCTCGCGCGTGGCCTGGAACCCGTCCACGTACGGCATCATCATGTCCATGAGGATCACGTCCGGGCGCTCGGTCAGGGCGCGCTCCACGGCCTCGCGGCCGTTGCCCGCCTCCACCACGCGAAAGCCGAACGCGTCCAGGAGCGTGCGCAGGGCGTCGCGGCTGTCCTCGTGGTCCTCGGCAATGAGGATCACGGGCGGCCGCTCGTCCTCGGGGCCGGGCTCCGGGGGACGCACGGTGCTCATGCGCGGCGCCGGCACCCGCGTGGGGCGATACGGCCGGTCGTCGGAGGCGGAATGAGAAAGCGCCTCGGCATGCGAGAGCGAGGTTGCGGACATTCCTGAAATGAAGGTACGGAAGCGGACCGCGGGCGGGCCGGATCGGTATACGCAATTCCACGGCAGGGGAAAGCAATTCGCATGCCCGGCGGAAACCAGTCATTCCGCGCTCATCCGCTCCCTTCGTGAACTTGCGTCCCACCGCCATTCCCATGGGATTGGCGGCGGGTGCTCGGCGGGCGTTATCATCCCTCCCGTCGCACCCACACGGAATCGGACCCGGACGAGCACGGGAATGCCCCGAATGCAGCTTACCCGGCGCGTGCGCTTCAGCGCCGCGCACCGCTACCACCGCCCCGACTGGAGCGAGGAGCGCAACCGCGCCGTCTTTGGCCCGTGCGCCAACCCGTACGGCCACGGGCACGACTACCTGCTGGAGGTGACGGTGGAGGGGGCGGTGGACGAGGAGACGGGCTTTTCGGTGGACCTGGGCGCGCTGGACGCGCTGCTGCGGGCGGAGGTGGTGGAGCGGCTGGACCACCAGCACCTGAACCACGTGGTGCCCGAGTTCGCCCCCGGCGGGCGGATTCCGACGACGGAGAACATCCTGCTGCTCCTGTGGGGCCGCCTGCACGGGCGCCTGCCGGCCGGCGCCCGCCTGGTGCGCCTGCGCCTGCACGAGAACCGCGACTTCTACGTGGACTACGCGGGGGAGTAGGGCGGGGGCGGGGATTTACGCACATGGGCGGAGCGTGTCTCGCGCGCCGTGAGCAACCGGGATGATCGTTGACAGAACAGACCGGGAGGATGGTTGACAAGTCCTCACGGTGCTGACGCTGTTCAAAACGATGTTGCTCTTCACCCACCCCTTGGGAGGCGTAAGCAGCCCCACGGGAATGGGAGCCCT
>NZ_DASURI010000479.1:0-8440 GCF_036280135.1 Longimicrobium sp. | reverse complement strand
TCCCCATGACAGCGTCCTGTACAGGAACGTGCAGGCGCTGCGCGCGTATCTCCCGATGGTGGATGGCATCGACATCGACCAGGAGGAGGGCACGGACCAGCGTCACACCGACGCCATGACCGCCTTTGGCATCATGGCCCGCTCGGTGGGATTCAAGGAGATCACCTACGCGCCGCCCTTCGACGACACGCGGGCGTCCTACCACGCGGCCGCGCAGGCCATCAATGCCTTCGCCCTGCAGAGTGAGGGCTTGGAGATCGGCACGACGACCTACCCCTACAGCGGCCTGGCCTACCCCGCCTCCCACCCTCCGGTGCCCGCGTCCCTGAAGGGGTTTTCGACCCGCATGGGGCTCCAGTACTACTCGGGGGGGTTCGACACGGGCAACGTGACGCGCTGGGAAACGGCAGCCGAGGCGATCGGAGCAGCGGGCGGCGGCACGGCGCCCGTCCTGCTGATCGGCGCCACTGGATGGTCTCCCGATTCCACACCCGTTTCCCCAGCCGACATGCGCTCGTTCTTTCAGCAGTTCCCCAGCCCGGCGTGGGCGGGAGGATTCATCTGGGACTACGGTGCCATCCACTCCGATCTGACCGGCTATCGAAAGGCCATCGATGCGGGCGTGACGAGCCGTGCGCCCGATGGAGCCGGCGGGTCGGCCGTCCTGCCGCCATCCATTCTCTCCCCGTCGCGGGAGGAGCCCGTCGCGGCGGCGTCGACGCCCTAGTTCTCCGTTCGAGGGGCGGCAGACGGATCCGGCGGGCGAGACGGCGCAGGCATCGTCCCACTCCGCCGGTCGTCCCTTCGCCCCGGTCCACGCGTAGCCCGCACGCGCGGGCGGAACCTCTCGCGGGAGGGACCGACGGCAACGTGGTCGGTTCCGCGGCTCCAATGACGCACGAGCGGCCCGGACGCACCATGCGCCCGGGCCGCTTGGGTTCGGCATCGACCGAGGACCGCCTTACCGCATCGCCACCAGCGCGGTGTAGACGGCGCGCATGCCTTCCGCGCTGTCCTGGAAGCCGCTGACCTGCCCGTCGCCCGTCTCGATGACCGTCCACGTGCCGTCCTCGCGCTGGGCGAAATCCATCGTGAAGAACGGGCTGTCGATCCGCCCCCCCAGCGCGAGCATGGCCTCCGGCACGTCCGGCAGGTCGTCCATCTGCCCCTCCCAGTAGCGGATGCGGGCGGCGAGCGCGCCGGCCACGAAGAAGCAGCGCACTTCCACGGCGACCGGCATCCCGCTGCGCGCGTGGACGCCCGTCCGCCGCAGCGGCACGAAGCGCCGGAACACGAGCCCGCCTTCCAGCGCGCTGCCCCGCCGCGCCCGGAACGCATCCGCCACGCGCAGCACGGCCGCCCGGTCCGTCGCGGACGGGATGAAGCACGCCTCCTCCCACGCGTGCTTCTCCGATTTCACGAAGTCCTTCAGGAGCGCCGGTCCGTCGCCGAGCTGGGCCGCGGCCTCGACGACGCGCTCCGGCGTTGCGTCCTCCGCGCGCAGCCAGACCGTCTCCGGCGTGTGGCCCTCCAGCCGCGCGTACGCCTGTGGCAGGTGCTGCGCGGCGCGATACGCATCGGGATCGCTCACCAGCGCCAGTCCCTTCCACTCCGCCAGCGTCTCGTACAGGCGCTGGTACAGGTGCGCGGGAAGGATCCAGCCGCGGTATACGGCGCGCTCGTCATCCGCCGCCTCGACGAAGCGCACGGCCCGCCGCGCGTCCCCGTCCTCCAGCAGCGGCTCCAGGTGCAGCACGGAGACGTCCGCGCCCAGCGCACGGGCGAGGTCTGCCTCGGCTTCGAAGTCCGGGTCCACCTCGCGCGGGGAGAGCGGATGGGCGGGGTAGAGAAAGCGCATGGGACGCGGTGATGAGGGGCGGATGCGATGGCGGGCGCCCCGCAGAATGCGCGTCCGTCGCGCGCGCCGCAATCCGCGCGGACGCTGGAAATCCGCGTAAACGCGCAGATTGCGGCGGGTTGAGCGGGGTTCACCGCGTGGGCCTTCGCGGATATCTTTGCGGCCGGTCCTGTCCCGAACTCCGCATCGTTTGATGATCGCCCTCCTGACGGCCGGCGCCCTCGCCTGCGCGCCGGCCTGCCCGCTTTTCGCCGACACCGTGCCCGTGCCCGCCGTGGTCTACGACGGGGCGCGGGCGCAGCTCGACGCCCGCATCCCCCGCGTGGACGAGGCCGCCGTGCGCGTGGACGGCCGCCTGGACGAGGCGGCGTGGCAGGGCGCCGCCGTCCTCACGGGCTTCACGCAGTCCACGCCGGCGGAGGGCATCCCCGCGCGCGAGCGGACGGAGGTGCTCGTCTTCTACACGCCGCGCGAGCTGTTCATCGGCATCCGCGCGCACGCGCAGGACCCGTCGCGCATCCGCAGCACCCTGGCCGAGCGTGACCAGATCACGGCCGACGACCACGTCCGCATCCTCCTGGACACCTTTCACGACCGGCGGCGTGCGTTCGCGCTGTTCGTCAACCCGCTGGGCATCCAGCAGGACGGCACCTTCTCGGACGGCCGCGGCTTCACCTTCAGCCCCGACTTTCTCTTCGACTCGCGGGGGCGGCTCACGGGCGAGGGGTACGAGGTGGAGATGCGCATCCCCCTGCGCTCGCTCAAGTTCCCGTCCGGCGACGCGCAGACGTGGGGGCTGAACGTCATCCGCGTCATTCCCGCGCTGGGGGCCGAGGAAAGCTGGGCGCCGCGCTCGCGCAACCAGCCGGCGGAGCTCGCGTCCAGCGGCGTGCTGTCCGGCATCGGCGGGCTGCGGCCCGGGCGGCCGCTGGAGGTGAACCCCACCTTCACCGCCCGCCGCGAGGGGACGACGGACGCGGACGGGTTCGACCGCGGACCCACGGAGCCGGACGTGGGGGTGAACGTGAAGTACGGCATCACGAGCGAGCTCACGCTGGACGCCACGCTGAACCCCGACTTCAGCACGGTGGAGGCGGACGCGGACCAGATCACCGTTAACGAGCGCTTCGCCCTGTCACTGGCGGAGAAGCGGCCGTTCTTCCTGGAAGGCGCGGACCTGTTCTCCACGCCCGAGGCGCTCGTCTACACGCGGTCCATCGTGGCGCCGGCGGCCGGCGCGCGCGTCACGGGCAAGGTGGGCCCGCTGAACCTGGCGTGGCTGGGCGCCGTGGACGACGCGCCCCGCGACAACCCCGCCCGCTACGCGCCCCAGGCGTCGCGGGCCCTGTTCCAGATCGCCCGGCTGCGGCGCGACGTGGGGCAGGGCTCCACCGTGGGGCTGCTGGGCACCAGCCGCGTGGTGGGCGGCGCGTTCAACCACGTGGCGGCGGCGGACGCGCGGTTCCGCTTTGGACAGATCTACATGCTGGGCGGGCAGATCGGCGGCAGCTGGACGCGCAGCTGGGTGCCGGACGAGGCGGGCACGGACTCCGCCGGCGCGCCGGGCGCCCGCGTGCCCGTGGCCCTGGACGACCGCGCCGCGCACATCGGCCAGGTGTACTTCGACCGCACGGCGCGCCACTGGGGCTACGTCGTCACCCTGCGCGACGTGCCGCGCGACTTCGTCACCGAGACGGGGTTCGTGCGGCGCACGGGGATCACCTCGCTCTCCGGCGGCAACCGCGTGTCGTGGTACGGCGCGCCGGGCGCCCTGGTGGAGCAGGTGGACTTTCGGCAGGGCGCGGAGCTGCTGTACACCGGCCGCGACTTCTGGCGCGGGGGCGAGGCCCTGGAGGGCGGGGCGGACGCGCTGGTGCAGATGGAACTGCGCGGCAACTTTACCGCCGAGGTGGGCGTCTCGCGCGGCTTCTACACGCTGGACCCGGCGGATTACGCGGGCTACTCGCTGCCGTCCACCACGGACGGCATCGACACGGGCGACGTGCTCGTGGGCCCCGACGCGCGGATGAGCGGCCTGAACGGGGTGTCGTTCGAGCTGGAGTCGTCGTACTTCAAGTGGATGGACGTGGGCGTGGAGGCGTCGTTCGGCGCCACGCCGCTCTTCGCGGAGGGCACGCGGGGCAGGGAGCAGTCGCTGGAGGCGGCCGTGGCGCTGCGGCCCACGGCGTCGCTGCGGGTGGATGCCAGCCTGCGCCGCGTGCTGCTGTTCCGCGCGAGCGACGCTTCGCGCTACTCGCGCGCGCTGGTGCCGCGCCTGCGGGCCGAGTACCAGGTCACGCGCGCCATCGCCGTGCGGGCGCTGGCGCAGTACGCGGTGGAGGAGGTGGACGTGCTGCGCGCCCCCGACGGCCGCCCGTACGTGCGCGACGGCCAGCCCTTTCGCGTGCGGCGCGGCAACCGTCCGGCGTGGGACGCGCCGCAGCTCAACCCGCTGCGCCTGGACCTTCTGCTGAGCTGGCGTCCGTCACCGGGCACCGTGGCGTTCCTGGGCTACGGCCGCGAGGTCACGGACGACGAGGCGTTCCGCTTCGACGGCTTGGCGCCGCGCACGGACGGCCTGTTCCTCAAGCTCAGCTACCTCTTCCGCAACTGAGCGGTGGTCCTGAGACGCGGGTTCGCTTCGCCCGGGGTGCGGGGTATAAGCAAACAGTCAGGCTTAGTGCCTTGTTCGCTCACCTCCTGCTTCGGGCGTGCCGATGATCGCCAACCTTCCGGACCCCCTTGGACTGCCGCAGGCCAGGCACGGTCGCCAGCCCCGGTTCGTGACGTTTCGCCGCGCGGCTCAGCGGCTTCACGTGCTCACCAGCTGGCACGGCCTCTCCCGGATCATTCGAGATCCACTCTGGAAGGTCGGCACGGCATCCTTGCTTTCCGTGCCTCTGCTGGCGGGGATCTACCAGGCGGGTACGGGAGGAGCGGTGGCCGTGGAGCCCAGCCGCTTTCCTCCCCAATCCGCTGCCCTCTTCATCGCCGGGCTCGCGGCGGCGGCCGCAATCGTCCTCTATCGCGTTTTCTGCCCTGCGGTGATCAAGGAGCAGCTTCGACCGGCGGACTACGCGGGGTATCGACCTCATGTGGTGAACGCCCTTCGTACCGACGTGGTGCAGGCATTCGATCAACTGATGCTGCAGATTGTGCTGGGCCCGGAGGACGCGAAGCATGAGCGTCTGCGCGGTCGCGTGATGGAGGCGGAGCTTGTCGAGGGGCTGATGGCCCAGGGATTCAAACCGGTCCGATACGGCTACGGTTGCCGGGAGATGTACGCGGTGCAGGAGCTCGCAATGCGGGTAGGCAACGCCGCCGGTGTGCCCGTGTGGGTGAGATACGGCCGTGAGGAGATCCATCGTCCGGTCACGCCCGACCTGTGGATGCTTCCGGCATGGGGAACCGACCTGTACCACCTCGAGCTTTCGCTGCGTGGGCCCGGCGAAGACGGCGACACAGGCGAGGGCGTGTTCCTGCACTGGGTCGAAGGCAGGACCGACGTTCTGCAGGACCACCGCTTTTCCAGGCTCCGCGAACGCCGAACCGTCGCGATGATGGGTGTCGAACAACTTGTCACACCCAGGACGGTTGTTGCTGTGCGGGAAGGGATCACGGACTGGCTGACACTGACGCGTCCGAACGCGCGCGCGGCCATCGTCGGATTGCTGACCCTTGCTGTCTGGCAGATCGCGTTTGCCGTATTCACCCAGCTCACGCTGGTGCGCGGCATCATCCTGTAAGTTCCGTGTGCGGCCAGCGCGGGTATGGGCTTCGGTGCGCGTCCGCCTTCGGCCCGCGGGGGGGTGACAGCCATTCGGGCCTCCTCCCCACGGACAGAGACAAGGAGGGCGTATGGCGACACTGAATGTGAAGAACGTACCTGACACGCTGTACCAGGCGCTCAAGCCACGAGCAGAATCCCGGCACCGGTCTATGGCACAGGAGGTCGTGCACATCCTGACCGAAGTGCTCGCCCCACAGGGGTTTTCGATTTTGGATCTGGACGGACTCGGAAAGGAGACCTGGTCCGAAGGGGACGCGGGCCAGCCCGGCGAAAGAGAGCGGGCGGGGTGGGACGGATCCCGATGTGGGACAAGGGCCCGGACAGGGACGACGCACATCGTTCCTGATCGCCGTCTTCCACTTGGTCGCCGCCTTTTACTGATCGCGATCAGGTGGAGGTTGATGTGACCAGGCCGGCTTCCGCGCCCGACGCCGTGATGTAGCCCTTTCCAAAAAAATTCGAAGGCCGTCCCCTCGCCGGCAGCAGCCTCTCTACCAAGGGACGCCGTCATCCTGCCGTCCGCCGTCGGCTCCGCGACCGGCCGTCGAAGTAGCGTCCCTCCTGCACGCTCACCGTCCCGCAGTTTCGCCGCTCCGGCCTCGCGGATGAATGGCAGTTCAACCTCCCCCAGCAGTTTTGGGGGAGGTGCGAGCCTCGGCGAGCGGAGGGGGCGCTCGCGCGGAGCCTGCTCCATGAGACAATCCCACCCTGTGGTTTTTCTACGAGCCGCGCATCCACCCCGCGCATCGCCCCCGTACGATCGGCACACCGGCGAGACGCGGCGGCACGTGAGGTGCCCCGAGCTCGCGCCTCGCGCACCGGCTCCCGATCCGACGCATCCGCATGCCCGCATCCACCGTCCCGTCCGACCGGCTGACGCCGCTCAACACCGCCGCGGCTGATCCGTCGCGCGGCATCGTCCTGTACTGGCAGGTGATGGAGCGGCGCACGCGCTACAACGGGGCGCTGGAGCACGCCATCGAGCTCGCGCGCGAGTGGAAACGGCCGCTTGTCGTGCTGGAGGCCCTGCGCGCCGGCTACCCCTGGGCCAACGACCGCCTGCACCGCTTCGCCCTCGACGGCATGCGCGACAACGCCCACGCGTACGAGGCGGCCGGCGTGGCGAACGTGCGCTACGTGGAGCCGCGCCCCGGCGACGGACGCGGGCTGCTGCTGGCCCTCGCGGAGCGCGCCTGCGCCGTCGTCACGGACGAGTTTCCCGACTTCTTTCTGCCCCGCATGCTGGACGCGGCCGGCCGCAAGCTGGAGCGCGCCGGCGTGCGGCTGGAGGCGGTGGATGGGAACGGGCTGCTTCCGCTGCGCAGGGCGGGGAAGGCGTGGGTGACCCCGCCGCACTTTCGGCGGATGCTGCAGCGCGAGCTCCCCGACGCGCTCGCGTACGCGCCCGCCCCCAATCCGCTCCTCCGCGCGCGCTCGCTCCCGAAGCTGGAGGGCGAGGCGGCACGCTGGCTGGACGGGATCCGCGCGCGCTGGCCCTCCCCCGCGGACGCGCTGATCAGCGACGACGCGGGCGAGGCGGCGCGGGCACTGGCGGCGCTCCCCATCGACCACGACGTGCCGCCCGTGGACTTTCGCGGCGGGCAGGAGAAGGCGCGTCGGGTGCTGTCTGCCTTCATCGACGACAAGCTCGGCACGTACGCCACGCGCCGCAACGAGGCGGAAGATCCCAGCAACAGCGGCCTGTCGCCGTACCTGCACTGGGGATTCATCAGCGCGCACGAGGTGTTCGCGGCCGTGGCGGAGCGCGAGGCGTGGACGTCCGCGCGCCTGGCGCCGCGCCCCACGGGCAAGCGCGAGGGATGGTGGGGGATGTCGGCCGACGCGGAGGCGTTCCTGGAGGAACTGATCACCTGGCGCGAGATCTCGTACAACACCGCGCACTGGGTGCCGGAGCACGACACGTACGCCTCGCTGCCAGAGTGGGCGCGAAATACGCTGGATGCGCATCGCCGCGACAAGCGCGCGGAGCTCTTTTCGCGCGACGAGCTGGAGGCCGGCGCCACCTACGACGCGCTGTGGAACGCCACGCAGGGGCAGCTGCGCACGGACGGGCGCATCCACAACTACCTGCGCATCCTGTGGGGCAAGAAGTTCCTGGAATGGACGGAGACGCCGGAAGAGGCGCTCGCCCACATGCTGCACCTCAACAACCGCTGGGCGCTGGACGGCCGCAACCCCAACTCCACGGGCGGCATCACCTGGGTGATGGGCCGGTACGACCACGCCTGGCAGGAGCGTCCCGTGATCGGCAAGGTGCGGCCCATGAGCAGCGTCGCCACGGCGAAGAAGATCAAGGTCGACGCCTACGTCGCGCGCTACGGCGCCACGCTCCCCGGCCGCACCGCCCCCCGCGCCGACGCCGGCGATGGCCGCGGCGAGCCACCGGCCCCGCGCCAGGAGCGCCGCACGCCGCGCGATCGCGGTCCGTCACGCGGCGCCGGTACCTCCGGCCTGGACGTGCTCCCGGAGGAGTGAAAAGACGCACGTCGCACCGGGTCGTATTCCTCGCGTGCCGGCGGAATCGGCGCCTGGTCCCGATCCCGGAACGTAGTTGTTTTCCTGGGTCATTCGGCACTGCGCGCACCCTGCGGGATGAAAGCCACCGCAGTTCAACCTCCCCCAGGGGTTATTGGGGGAGGTGGGCGAGCTCCGCGAGCCCGGAGGGGGCGCTCGCACGGGGCACGCCTCCACGCACGAGCCTGGCCCTGACTTTCCATTCGGAGGGTGTTGCCAAACCTCGGGCTCGAAAGCGTTATCCTGAGTGAGGAGCC
>NZ_DASURI010000478.1:0-4296 GCF_036280135.1 Longimicrobium sp. | reverse complement strand
GGCCCCTGTGACGTGGCTCGCCGCGTCGGACGCGAGGAACAGCACCACGCTGGCCACCTGCTCCGCCGTGCCGGGCTCCCCGCGCTCCAGCGGCTTGTTGGTCTCGGGGAACTCGACCGGGATGCGCACCTCGTCCAGGTTTCGCTGCTCGGTGTTCTCCCGGATGTTGGTCTCGATGGCGCCCGGGCAGATGACGTTCACCCGAACGCGGTAGGGGGCCAGTTCCAGGGCCACCATCTTGGTGAACGCCACCTGGCCCGCCTTGGTGGACGAGTACGCCGTTGCCCCCGTGTTGCTGAAGACGCGCGTCCCGTTGATGGACGACGTGACGATGATGGAGCCGCCCTGCTTCTTGAGGTGCGGCACGGCGTACTTCACCGTCAGGAAGGTGCCCTTGAGGTTGATGGACATGGTCTTGTCCCACTCTTCGGGCTCCAGCTCCTCCAGCGGCGCCCACACGCCGTTGATTCCCGCGTTGGCAAAGACGACGTCCAGCCGCCCCCACTTGTCGATGATCTCCCGGATGGCGGCCTGCATCTGCGCCGGGTCGGAGATGTCGGCACAGACGGGGATGGCCTGGCCGTGCTCGGCGGCGATCTGGTCCACCACGGGGTCCAGGTTCTCGCGGTGGCGGCCCAGCACGGCCACCTTTGCCCCCTCGCGGGCAAACAGCAGCGCCGTCGCCTTTCCGATGCCCTCGCCGCCGCCCGTGACGAGCGCGACCTTGTCGTGCAGCTGCATGGTCTTTGAACCGCGGGTTACGGGGGACAGGGTACAGGGGACGGCCAGCAACTGCGGTCGATAGGCGATCCCCGGGCCCGCGGCGGGTCTGCACGATCCGTGCTGTGCGCCGGCTCAGCGCAGCACGACGCGCTCGATGGCTTCGTACCGCGCGGGGCCGCCACCCAGGTGGCTGCGAAAGACGACCAGCTCGCGCACGGGCATCTCCACGTCCACGGACGGCACGCGGGCGGTGGTGTCCGTCACGTCGCGCGGCGGCTGGATGCGGCTGAGGGTGAGGTGCGGCGTGTAGCGCTTGCCCTCCGGCGCGAAGCCGGCGGCGCGCGCGGCGTCCTCCGCGATGCGGGCCAGGTCGCGCAGGCGGTCCGCGCCCTCCGTGACGGCGATCCACAGCACGCGCGCGCTCCGCGGCCGCGAGAAGGCGCCCATCCCGCCGAAGCGCACGCCGAACGCCGCGCCTCGTCCGTCAGCGGCACGCCGATGAACAGGCGCATGGCCGAATCCACGTCGTTGCTCCTCACATTCCCGAATCGCCGAAGTAGTGGAGGCCCATCCCCACGAACCGCATCGCGCCGTGTCGTCTGTCCCAACCCGTGCACGAATCTCGTGCCGCGCCCCGCGCCCCGTTTGAAGTGTATTCCCCCGCCCGCGCAGTTTGCGGGAGGGGGTGGACGAGCCTGAGCGAGGCCGGGGGAGGGCCCGGGGGAGGGTTACCCCGCCGCCTCCGCCCGCAGCCCCGCCGCGTCCACGATGCGCAGGGCGCCGTTCGCGCCGATGTCGATCAGCCCGCGGTCGCGCAGGCCGCGCAGGGTGCGGCCCAGCACCTCGCGCACGGTGCCCAGCTCCTCCGCGACCGTCGTCTGCGATCCACCCAGCGTGAACACGTCCGTCCCCGCGCGCTCACGGCGCGCCAGCAGGTAACCCGCCAGGCGCGCGGACACGGAGCGCGCCGCCAGCCCGTCCAGCCGGCCGATGACGTGCCGCACCCGCGCGGCCAGGCGTCCCAGCAGGGCCAGCGCCAGCTCTGGATCCTGCCGGATGGCGGCCAGCAGCCCGTCGCGCGTGACGGCCACGCACGTCGTGGGGCGCACGGCGATGGCCGTCGCGGGGTACGTCGTGCCCTCGAACAGGGCCACGTCGCCCAGCGTGCCGCCATCGTCCTCCACGTGGATCACGTGCTGCCGCCCCCGCACCGTCCGAACGACGCGCACCCGCCCCTCCACGATCACGAAGAAGCCGCGCGGCTCCGTGCCCGCGTGCCACAGCACTTCGTCCGCGGCAAAGGTCCGCAGGGTGGAGCGGACGGCCAGCTCGCGCAGGGCCTCGGCGTTCAGCCGCGCAAAGAGGGGGATGCGATGGAGGACGGCCGGATCGATCATGTGACGTTTGTCCCTGCGGATGGATGCGGATCCGTGTAGCCTACAGTCGCGCCGCGTCGCGCACCACGTTCACCGATCCGCCCGACCGACTGGAGATAGAGGATGACGATCCGCCCGCTGGTCCTGGCCCTTGCCGCGGCCGCTGTTCCCGCCGCGCTCTCCGCGCAGCACGAGCACGCGTCGCACGAGCACGCCGCGCATCACCCGGCGCGGGCGGACAGCGCGGGGGCGGATACGGCGTTCGCGGCGCTGCAGGCGCGGGGGCGCGTGCACATGGGCGTGGACCAGTACACGTCCACGCACCGCTTCGACGCGCTGCCGAACGGCGGCCGCATCGAGCTGCAGCGCGACACGGACGACGCGGTGGACGTCGCCACCATCCGCGCGCACCTGCGCGGCATCGCGGACGCGTTCGCCGCGGGCGACTTCAACACGCCGGCGGCCGTGCACATGCGCGAGGTGCCGGGCGCGGCCGTGATGGCGGCGCGCCGCGCCCACATCCGCTACGCGTACCGCGACCTGCCGCGCGGCGGCGAGGTGCGCATCGTCACGGCGGACGCGGAGGCGCTGGCGGCCATCCACGCGTTCATGGCGTTTCAGCGCGGCGACCACCGCGCGGGCGGGGAGAGCCAGTGAGCCCTCACCCGCTCGCTGTCGCTCGCACCCTCTCCCGCAAACTGCGCGGGAGAGGGTGTATACTTCCACGGGCTCACTGCACGTCGCGGATACTGCGCGTCAGCGCAGTTCTCCCCCTCCCCCGCGAAGCGGGGGAGGGGGCCGGGGAGTGGGGCCCTCGCCCGCGAGACAAACTAACCCTCCCGCACGAGCCCTTCCGCCACCCCGCCCTTTGTAACAGCTCCGCAACAATGCACGGTCAGGCACACCCGAAGGGGTTGATCGGCCCGGAACCTGCCGTTACACTCCGCGTGTGGGGAGTAGCCTGCCGCTGAACAACGACAGCAGCGGAACCGCGGATCGTCATTACGGGGCGCCTGTGCCGCCCCCGGGACGCGGAACGGACCGAGAGGCCCGAGGGCGAGACCACTACGTCACTGAACTGTGCCGTAGGGTCGCGCCCTCGACGTTTTTGCGCGCGCCTGTCGGCCCCACAAGGAGGAGTTCCCGTGGCAGATTCAATCTGGCTATGGGTCGGGTTCAACGCCGCCGTGCTCGTGATGCTGGCGCTGGACCTGGGCGTGTTTCACCGCAAGGCGCACGCGGTGAGCATGCGCGAGGCGGCGGGTTGGACGGCGGTGTGGGTCTCGCTCGCGATGGTGTTCAACGCGGGCATCTGGTACTTCGCGGGCCCCCAGCCGGCGCTGGAGTTCCTGACCGGGTACCTGGTGGAGAAGTCGCTGGCGGTGGACAACATCTTCGTCATCGCCCTGATCTTCTCCTACTTCTCGGTGCCGGCCATGTACCAGCACCGGGTGCTGTTCTGGGGCATCCTGGGCGCCCTGGTGATGCGCGGCGCGTTCATCGCCGCGGGGTCGTACGTGCTGCACCAGTGGCACTGGGTGATCTACGTCTTCGGCGGGATCCTGCTGGTGACGGGCATCAAGATGGCCCTGCGCAAGGACGAGGCGATCGACCCCGAGCACAACCCGGTCGTGCGCCTGGCCCGCCGCTGGCTGCCCCTTACGCACCGCTACGACGGGCAGAAGTTCTGGTCGGTGGAGAACGGCAGGCGCGTGGCCACGCCGCTGTTCCTGGTGCTGCTGCTGGTGGAGTTCACGGATCTGGTGTTCGCCATCGACAGCATCCCGGCCATCTTTGCCATCACGGACGACCCGTTCCTGGTCTACACCAGCAACGTGATGGCCATCCTGGGCCTGCGGTCGATGTACTTTCTGCTGGCAGGCGTGGTGCACAAGTTCGTGTACCTCAAGTTCGGCCTGTCGCTGGTGCTGGTGTTCGTGGGCGGCAAGATGATGCTGGTGGACTTCGTGAAGGTGCCCACCCTGGTGTCGCTGGGCGTGATCGCCACGGTGATCGGCGGGTCTATCGCCCTGTCGCTGCTGCGCCCGCCCAAGGAGGGCGTGCCGCCCCCGCCCCTGGGCCAGGACGCGCCGGACCCCGAGGCGGACGACGACGCCCGCCCCACGGCGGCGTAGCACGGACCACCGCTCGCGCTCGGTGCGGGACGTGGAATCGTGGAAGCGGGCCGGAGAGCAGA
>NZ_DASURI010000477.1:0-2209 GCF_036280135.1 Longimicrobium sp. | reverse complement strand
GAATCCTGCCCGCGCGTGGTTGAAGCCTCACGCAGTTTGTGAGGCTTTCCGCAGTGGTTGCGGCGACTTCAGTCGCTCGGCTCGATGCCGGATCCGCCGCCGTTCATCGAACGTTCATCCACGCCCCTCGCATCCCCCCTTGCTGCAACCTTTCCGAACGTGCATTCATCTAACGGCCGGTGCGAAAAATCCAGCACTCCCGTCCCGCGGGGCGGCGCGTCCGGCACGGCGGGCCGCGGCTCGTCCCTCGAACGCCGCCGTCCGTCACGGGGCGCTTTCGCGCGACGGGGGGTGCGGCGTAGACTGTCACCTCGCACCGCCGCACCCCGAAACTCCGGCGCCACGCCGTGCGTAGCAGGGCGCACCCGACACACTCCCGCAGGACCCCGTCCGTTCACGGACACCCCTCACACGACCGTTGGAGCAAACCCCGATGAGACGCAGAGACTTCCTGCTGCGAAGCGCGGCCACCACCGCGGCGCTGGGCGCGGGCCAGCTCGTGCTGCCGCGCATGATCGCCGCGTCGGCGCCGCGCGAGCCCATGGACGCCGCGCTCAACCGCGAGCTGGCCATGCGCGCGCTGGACGCCGCCCGCGGCGCCGGCGCCACCTACGCGGACGTGCGCATCTCGCGCAACCGCTCGCAGCAGATGGGCACGCGCGAGCAGCAGATCACGTTCTTCAACGACCAGGACACGTTCGGCTTTGGCGTGCGCGTCATCGCCAACGGCGCGTGGGGCTTTGCCGCCAGCCGCGAGCTGAACGCCGAGGAGGTCACGCGCGTGGCCCAGCAGGCCGTGGCGCAGGCGCGCAGCAACGCCGGCGCCCGTCAGCGCCCGCTGGAGCTGGCGCCCGTGGAAGCCGTGGCCGAGGGCCGCTGGCGCGCGCCCATCGAGATCGACCCGTTCGACGTGCCCATCGAGGAAAAGGTGGACATGCTGCTGCGGGCCAACACGGCGGCCATGGGGGTGAACGGGGCGCGCTTCGTCAACTCGTTCATGGCGTTCCTCAAGCAGGACAAGACGTTCGCCAGCACCGACGGCTCGTACATCGAGCAGACGCTCTACCGCTCGTTCCCGGTGATGGACATCACGGCCGTGGCGGCGGACGGCAGTGACTTCCAGAACCGCCAGTCCACCGACGTGGCGCCGCGCGGCCTGGGCTACGAGCACGTGCGCAACGCCGACTTCGTGGGCAACGCGCCCCGCTGGGCCGAGGAAGCCGTGGCCAAGCTCTCCGCCAAGTCGGTGGAGCCGGGCCGCTACGACCTGGTGCTGCTGCCCACGCACCTGTGGCTCACGATCCACGAATCGATCGCGCACCCCACGGAGCTGGACCGCATCATGGGGTTCGAGGCCAACTACGCGGGCACCTCGTTCATCTACCCCATCAGCGACTTCCTGGGCAAGTTCCGCTACGGGCGCGACTTCATGAACATCCAGGGCGAGCGCTCGTCGCACGGCGGCCTGAGCAGCGTGGGCTTCGACGACGAGGGCGTGCGGCCCGACGAGTACCTCATCGTCAAGAACGGCATCCTCAACGACCTGCAGACCACGCGCGAGCAGGCGCCGTGGCTGGGCGAGTGGTACCAGTCGCAGGGCAAGCCCGTGCGCAGCCACGGCAACAGCTACGCGGAGGGCTGGGAGTTCGTGCAGTTCCAGCGCATGCCCAACGTGAACCTGCTGCCCAACACGGAGCGCGACGTCTCCGTCGAGGAGCTGGTCTCCGGCGTGGAGAACGGCATCCTGATCGACGGCGACGGATCGTTCAGCATCGACCAGCAGCGCTACAACGCGCAGTTTGGCGGGCAGGTGTTCAAGGAGATCAAGAACGGCCGCATCACGGGGACGCTCAAGGACGTCGCCTACCAGATGCGCACGCCGGAGTTCTGGAACGGGATGGACATGATCGGCGGGCCCAGCACCGTGTTCATGGGCGGGTCGTTCTTTGACGGCAAGGGCCAGCCCTCGCAGGTGAACGCCGTCTCGCACTCCTCGCCGGCGGCGCGCTTCCGCGGGGTCAACGTCATCAACACCGGCCGGAGGGCCTGATCACCATGCCGCCACGCTACATTTCGCGCTCCGACGCCGAGGCCCTCGCGCAAAAGGTGCTCTCGTTCAGCACGGCCGACGAGGCGCGCGTGAACATCGTCAGCGGGTCGCGCGGAAACACGCGCTTTGCCCGCAACCAGGTGAGCACCAGCGGCGACA
>NZ_DASURI010000476.1:0-14866 GCF_036280135.1 Longimicrobium sp. | reverse complement strand
CGTCGCGGACTTGGTCGGCGACGACTGACGGGCGCGATCGCCGGCGGCGGGGCGTGGACACCGCGCGCGCGGTTCGGCAGATTGAGCGCGCATCCAGCCCGGGACCACGCCCCCTTGTACGGCGTCCACCTTTCGGTATATCTTCGCGCATGCTTTCGGAGCTGCGGATCCGCAACTTTGCGCTGATCGACCGGCTCACCGTTCGCCTGGGGCCGGGGCTCAACGTCCTGACCGGCGAGACGGGCGCGGGCAAGTCGATCATCGTGGGCGCGCTGTCGCTGCTGCTGGGCGAACGCGCGTCCGCGGACGTCGTGCGCGCCGGCGAGGACCGCGCGTCCATCGAGGGCGTGTTCGACGTGGCCGGCCGCGCCGACGTGGCGGCCATCCTGGACGAGCGCGGCATCGACCCCGACGACGACGGCCTGCTCGTCCTCAAGCGCGAGGTGGCCAAGGAGGGCCGAAACCGCGCCTGGGTCAACGGCTCGCCCACCACGGCCGCCGTCCTGGGCGAGCTGGGGCGCGCGCTCGTGGACCTCCACGGCCAGCACGAGCACCAGACCCTCCTCAAGCGCGACGAGCAGCGCGCCATCCTGGACGCGTACGCAGGCAACGCGGCGGAGCTGGCCCGCGTGCGCGAGGCGTACCGCGCGGCGTCGGGCCTGCGCCGCGAGATCGACACGCTGGACGCGCGCCGCCGCGAGGCCGCCCAGCGCGCGGACTTCCTGCGCTTCCAGGTGGACGAGATCGAGGCCGCCTCCCTGCGTCCCGGCGAGGAGGAGGAGCTGGAGGACGAAGCGCGGCGGCTGAGCCACAGCGAGGAGCTGCAGGCGCTCTCCGGCGGCCTCTCCGACGCCGTCACGGGTTCGGAGCGGGCGCTGCTGGGCGAGGTGGGCGGGCTGCGGCGTCCCATCGACCAGCTGGTGCGCATCGACCCCGGCCAGCAGGAGGTGCGCGAGCTGTGGGAGACGGCGTACTACGCCCTGCAGGAGATCGGCGAGCGGATGGAGCGCTACGCCGCCACGGTGGAGCACGACCCGCGGCGCCTGGACGAGATCCGCCGCCGGCAGGACCTGGTCTTTCGTCTCAAGGCCAAGTACGGCCAGACGCTGGAGGAGGTGGTCGAGGTGGGCCGCGCCGCCCGCGCGGAGCTGGACCTGATCGACAACGCGGAGTGGGAGCTGGGCAGCCTGCGCAAGAAGCTGGAGGATGCCGAGGCCGAGCTCACCGCCGCCGCGTCGGCCCTGACGACCACGCGCGTGGCCGCGGCGGAGCGGCTGTCGGACGAGGTGACGGCCGTGCTGCCGGAGCTGGGGATGAGCGGTGGCGCCGTCTTTCGCGCGGAGGCCCTGCCGCTGGCGCAGGCGGGCGCGCTGGGCGCGGAGGAGATCGAGTTCCGCGTGTCGCTCAACCGCGGGTTCGATCCCAAGCCGCTGTCGTCCGTGGCGTCCGGCGGCGAGATGAGCCGCATCATGCTGGCCATCAAGACCATCCTGGCGCGGCTGGACGCCGTCTCCACGCTCGTGTTCGACGAGGTGGACGCGGGGATCGGCGGGCGCGTCGGCCTGCAGGTGGGCGACAAGATGCGCGAGGTGGCGGCCACTCACCAGGTATTCGCCATCACGCACCTGCCGCAGATCGCCAGCCGCGCGCACGTGCACCTGCTCGTCCGCAAGGCCGAGCGCGACGGCCGCACGACCACGGAGGTGCTGCCCCTGGCGGCGGACGACCGCGTGCTGGAGGTGGCCCGCATGCTGGGCGGCGACCCGGAGAGCGCCGTCTCGCTGGAGCACGCCCGCGAGCTGCTGGAGCGCGGCGTGGGCGCGGACGCCGAGAACGCGCAGCTCTCCTTCTGATCGCGCGTGTTGCAAGGGCGCCGGACGCTCTTTCCTCCCAGCGTGAGAACGCGTCATCCGGAGGAGTCGCCGCGCGATCGATCTGATCCGGTGACGGCCGTCCCCCAGCCGGAGCGAATAAATTCGCCGCTGGAAAGGCACGAAGTCCGCCTTCGCGGACTGCCCCAGCGAAGGTCGTTTCGCGTGCACCGCCGACACCATCGAGCAGTTGAAGCCTCACGCAGTTTGTGAGGCTTTCCGCGGTTGTTGCGGCGGCTTCAGCCGCTCCGTCGCGGGCCCGCGATCGGCGCGGGCGCTCCCTCCGAAAATCAACTCGAAGCATCTCGTATGGCTGCGCCTGCTCGTGGTAGCAGGCGTATCGCGTTTGCACGTCTCTGTTTACAGCCGCCGCGCGCAAACGTAGTATTCGGGCGCCTTCCCGCCGGCGGCCTGCCGGCGCCCGCTCCACCGATCCCCCGGAGCCCCGGATGCTTGCCACGATCATCGTCGTCGCCGTCGTCGCGCTGCTCGCGCTGTTCGTCATCACGCTGTACAACCGGCTCGTGGGGCTGCGGCTGCGGTCGCAGAACGCGTGGAGCGACATCGACGTGCAGCTCAAGCGGCGCGCGGACCTGGTGCCCAACCTGGTCGAGACCGTCAAGGGCTACGCGGCGCACGAGCGCGAGACGCTGGACGCCGTCACGGCCGCGCGCACCCGCGTGCTGGCCGCGGCGGACGCCGGCCCCCACGCGCGCGCCGAGGCCGAGGCCGGGCTCACGGCCGCCCTCCGCGGGCTCACGGTGGCCGTGGAGGCGTATCCGCAGCTGCAGGCCAGCGGCGGGTTCCGGGACCTGCAGGCGCAGCTGGCCCGCATCGAGGACGACGTGCAGAACGCGCGGCGGTACTACAACGCCGTCGTCCGCGACCTGAACACGGCCATCATGACCTTTCCGTCCAACCTGCTCGCTGGGCCCATGGGCTTCGCGCCGCGCGAGTTCTTCGAGGCGGCGCCCGCGGAGCGCGAGGTCCCCAAGGTCAGCTTCTGACGCGCGGAGGGCGATCCATGCGCCGCACGTTCCTCATCTTTTTCGCGCTGCTGCTGGCGATCGCCGCGCCGGCGGCCGCGCAGTACACGGCGGACAGCGCCATCGTCATCCGCCGCTTCGACGCGGAGCTGGCCGTCCAGCCCAGCGGCACGGTGGAGGTCACGGAGGTCATCCGCTTTGCCTTCACGGGCCGGTGGCGCGGCATCCTCCGCGACCTGTCGCTCCAGCACCGCACCGCGCAGGGCGAAAAGCGCAAGCTGGACATCGAGCTCATCGGCGCCACGGACGAGGTGGGCAATCCGCTGGAATGGGAGGAGGACGACGCGCCGGATTCGTGGACGCGGCGGATGCGCATCTGGATCCCCGGCGCGCAGAACGCGGAGCGCACGATCCTCATCCGCTACCGCGTCCACGACGCCATCCGCTTCTACTTCGCCCGCGACAGCACGCCGGCGGCGGCGCGGCGCTGGGCGTGGTGCCGGTGGGAGCGGTGCCCACCGCGGCAGGCGGTGCCGGGGCATCCCGCGTTCGACGAGCTGTACTGGAACGCCACGGGCAACCAGTGGGACATGCCCATCGAGCAGGCGCGCGTCCTCATGGTGCTGCCGCGCGGCGTGCGGCCCCTGCAGTGGGCGGCGTACACGGGGGCCACGGGCGATCGGACCCGCGGGGCGGATGTCATCGCGGATTCCGCGCGCGGCATCGTCACCTTTACCCTGCGCCAGTCGCTGGGCGCGCGCGAGGGGATGACCGTCGCGGCCGGCTGGGCGCCCGGCGCCATTGCCGGCCGTCCCTCGCCGACGGAGATCCGCCGCGCGCGGGCCGTGCGGATGTGGCCGCTGGCCCTGCCGCTGCTGGTCTTTGCCCTGGCCCTGCGGACGTGGCGGCGGCGCGGGCGCGATCCGCGGGCGCGGGCCATCGTCGTCGCGTACGAGCCGCCGGACGGCATCACGCCGGCGGAGGCGGGGACGCTCGTGGACCACGTGGCACAGATCCGCGACATCGTCAGCACGGTCACGGACCTGGCCGTGCGGGGGTACGTGGGCATCGAGGAGCGGGAAGAGAAGAAGCTGCTGGGCCTCCTTTCCAGCACGGACTACGTCTTTCACCAGCGTAGGCCGGCGTCGGAGTGGTCGTCGCTGCTGGCGCACGAGGAGCGCTTCCTGGCCGGCCTGTTCTCCGGCACCGCGGGCAGCGCGGCACCGTGGGACGCCGTCCGCGCCACCTACGCCGAGGCCCGCCGCGCGCACGACGCCGGGCGCGAGATGGACGCGGACGAGATCGCCCTGCGCCTGGCGGGAAACGAGGGGCGGGGCACCGCGTCCGTTCGCCTGTCGGACCTCCGCAACCAGTTCTACCGGTCCATCCCCGGCATCCGCGACGGCATCTACGAGAGCCTGGTGCGGCGCGGCTACTACCTGCACCGGCCGGACAAGGTCAAGGCCAACTGGGTGGGCCTGGCGTTCGCCGTGCTGATCGTCGGCGTCGTGGCGGCGGGCTTTGCGTCGGAGGAGGCGTTCGCGTGGATGGCGGCGTGGACGCTGGCCGTGGGAAGCGTGGCCAGCGCGCTCGTGCTCTTCATCTTCGCGCTCGTGATGCCCGCGCGGACGCAGGCGGGTGCGCGGGCGCGCGAGGCGGCGCTGGGCTTTCGCGAGTTCTTGTCGCGCGTGGAGAGCGACCGCTACCGGCGGATGGTCACGTCGCCGGAGATGTTCGAGCGCTACCTGCCGTACGCCATGGCCTTTGGCGTGGAGGACCGCTGGGCCGCGGCGTTCGACGACCTGTACAGCGAGCCGCCGGACTGGTACAGCGGGGGCGGATACGATGGGTTCCGCGCGTCCGGCTTTACCTCGCGGATGAGCAGCATGTCCAGCTCCGCCGGCAGCACGATGTCGTCCAGCCCCAGCTCGTCCGGCTCCGGCGGCGGCGGGTCCAGCGGGGGCGGCAGCGGCGGAGGCGGCGGCAGCGGTTTCTGATCCGCGTCCGTCCGGTCCCGGGGCGGAGAACAGATGTCGCACGGCGATTGCGGAGAAAGGCCGGCGCATACGTGGCGCCGGCGTTTCTTTTTCCCGGGGATGATGACGATGAGGCGGATTTGCGCGACCCTGCTGCCCGTGCTGGTGCTGATGCCCGTGCGTGCCCGGGCGCAGGAAGGCGAGGGGACCCTTCCCGAGCTGGTGCAGGAGCTGTTCACGGCCGAGACGGCCTACCCGCAGGAGGCAGGTGCCGTGCAGCTCACGGCGGATGCGCGCATCGAGGACGGCGCCACGGCGCGGCTGCTGGCGGAAGTGGGGATCACGGACCGCTTTCAGCTTTCCGTGCTTTCGCCGTACGCGGACCTGGAGGACGGCGGCGCGGAGGAGGAGGTGACGGTGGGCGCCCAGTACAACCTGTTCAACGGGCCCACGATGGCGGCTTCCCTCTCCCTGGAGGCGACGATCCCCACCGAGGGCGACGGCGTGGCGGAGTGGGAGCCCGCGCTGATCGTGGCGCGGCAGCTGGGGATGGCGCAGCTGCACGGCAGCGTGTCGGCCGGCATCTCCAAGGACCAGACGGACTTTACCCCCGCGCTGGGGCTGATGCTGGATGCCGGCCGCATCACGCCCACGCTGGAGCTCGCGGCGACGGTCGCGGACGGCGAGACGCCGGAGATCTCGCTGACACCGGGGCTGTTCGTCCACCTCCTGCCCAACCTGGAGGCCGGCGTGGGCGCGCCGCTGGACGTGTCGCATTCCACGCTCCCCAACGTCGTCGCGATGGTGACACTGGAGTTCTGACCGCGCGCGAAACCGGGGTGGCGGCGGATGCGTATCGTCCGCCGCCACCCTCACTTGGAGAACCGACGATGTCCATCCCGCCCGGCCCGGCCGATTCGTTCGACGGCATCCCCGTGTCCGTCCTTCACCGCTGGATGATGAAGGCCGCGCTCCTGGGCCTGTTCGTGGGCACCGCGGCGGGCATCGCCGCCCTGCGCGCCGGCTGACTGGATGCGGATGCGCATCGGCCGGTCCCGGTGAGGATCCCGCGCGGCACGTCGCGCATCGTCCTCGCGGCGCTCTTTGCGTTCGCGGGGACGATGCACTTCATCATCCCGGATCAGTACGTGCGCATCATGCCGCCGTGGCTGCCGCTGCACCGGGAGCTGGTGTACCTGAGCGGCCTCTGCGAGATCGCGGGCGGGCTGGGCCTGCTCGTTCCGCGGACGCGCCGCGCGGCGGGCATCGGCCTGATCCTGCTGCTGATCGCCGTCTGGCCCGCCAACCTGCAGATGCTGCTGAATGCCCGCGCGTCCGGCGCATCCACGTGGGCGCAGACGGCGCTGCTTCTGCGCCTTCCCCTGCAGCTGCTGCTGATGCTCTGGGCTTGGCGCGCGTCGAGGACGGAATCCACCGATCCCGCCCTCCAGCCGAGCGACTGAAGCCGATCGCGGATCTGATCGGGTGACCGCCGTCCCCCAGCCGGAGCGAATGAATTCGCCGCTGGAAATTCGCGAAGTCCGCCTTCGCGGACTGCCCCAGCCGCGGCCGTCTCGTGTGCACCGGAGGCGGCGATTGAGCCGTTGAAGCCGTGCGGCTGTCGTTCCCCCATCTTGTGGAACCCGCGTCGACAGACGATTGTATCCGGCTCTCCCGGAAGGCGTAACAAAATCGACCCAGGGATCACAACCCCATGCAACGCAATCTTTTCGCCCGGTTCGGGGTGGCGGCCGCGCTGGCCGCCGCCGTGCTGGCCGGGCGCCCCCTCTCGGGGCAGACCGCCGCCGAGGCGGCTACCTTCATCACCGAGACGGAGCGCGAGCTGTCGGAACTGGGCCTGCGCGCCAACCAGGCCGCGTGGGTGGCCGCCAACTTCATCACCGTCGACACCGAGGCGCTCTCGGCCGAGGCGCAAAAGAACCTGGCCGTGGCGTTCCAGCGCCGCGCCCTGGACGCGCGCCGCTTCGACAACGTGCAACTGCCGGCCGAGCAGCGCCGCAAGCTCACGCTGCTCAAGCTGGGCCTGACGGCCCCCCCGCCGGGCAACCCCGACGAGGCGTCGGAGCTCACCCGCACGCAGGTGAGCATGGAGGCCGACTACGGCCGCGGGCAGTTCTGCCGTCCCGGCGGCGAGTGCCTGGACATCGGCGGCGTGTCGCGCATCATGGCCACCAGCCGCAACCCCGCCGAGCTGCTGGAAACGTGGACGGGCTGGCACGCCGTGGGCGCGCCCATGCGCCCGCGCTACACCCGCTTCGTGGAGCTGAGCAACAAGGGCGCGCGCGAGCTGGGGCAGCCCAACACGGGCGCCCTGTGGCGGTCGCAGTACGACATGTCGCCGGACGAGCTCGCGGCCGAGACGGATCGCCTGTGGGAGCAGGTGCGGCCCCTGTACGAGTCGCTGCACGCGTACGTCCGCGCGCGGCTGGTGCAGCAGTACGGGCCGCAGGTGGTGGACCCCGACGGGATGATCCCCGCGCACCTGCTGGGCAACGTGTGGGCGCAGGAGTGGGGCAACATCTACCCCGTCGTGGCGCCGCAGAACGCGGCCGGCGCGGGCTTCGACCTCACGGAGCTCATCCAGGCCCGCGGCCTGAACGCCGTGCAGATGGCCCGCATCGGCGAGGGCTTCTTCACCTCGCTGGGCTTCGACTCGCTGCCGGGCACCTTCTGGGAGCGCTCGCTGCTCACCAAGCCGGCCGACCGCGACGTGGTGTGCCACGCATCCGCCTGGGACATCGACGACCAGGAGGACCTGCGCATCAAGATGTGCATCGAGCCCACGGCCGAGGACTTCGTCACCATCCACCACGAGCTGGGCCACAGCTTCTACCAGCGGGCGTACAAGGACCAGTCGCCGCTCTTTCGCAACGGCGCCAACGACGGCTTTCACGAGGCCATCGGCGACGCCGTGGCGCTGGCCATCACGCCGGAGTACCTGGTGCGCGTGGGGCTTCTGCAGACGGCCCCCGGCGCCGCGGCCGACACGGCGCTGCTGCTTCGGCAGGCGCTGGACAAGGTGGCGTTCCTGCCCTTTGGCCTGCTGGTGGACAAGTGGCGCTGGGGCGTGTTCAGCGGCGAGATCACGCCGGCCAACTACAACGCGGCGTGGTGGGAGCTGCGCAACCGCTACCAGGGCGTGGCGGCGCCCGTGGCACGCTCCGAGGCGGACTTTGACCCGGGCGCCAAGTACCACATCCCGGCCAACACGCCGTACATGCGGTACTTCCTGGCGCGCGTGCTCCAGTTCCAGTTCTACCGCGCCCTGTGCCGCGAGGCGGGGTACACGGGCCCGCTGCACCGCTGCACGTTCTACGGCAGCACGGAAGCCGGCGCGCGGCTGGAGCGCATGCTGCAGGCCGGCTCGAGCCAGCCGTGGCAGCAGACGCTGTACGAAATGACGGGCGAGCGGCAGATGGATGCCGGCGCCATGATGGAGTACTTCGCCCCGCTCAAGGCGTGGCTGGACCGCCAGAACCAGGGCAAGCCCGTCGGCTGGTAACGCCGCCCGGTGGATGACCAACGAAAGCCGGCCCCGCGCGTGGATGCGCGGGGCCGGCTTTGCTTATGTTGCTGATCAGACCGCGGGTTGGTCCCTGTGATGTGACGGCGGGCCGATTTTCGGTCCGGTGTGGTGCTTCTCCAGTTCTCGAAAATGATCCATGAGCTTCTTGGGATCATTGTCGAAGCGCTGCCAGATCTGGCGGCGAATCTCCCAGACCTCTTCGATGACATCGTCAACCTCGGTCGACTCATCGTTCATGGGTCGCAACACAACAACATTAGCCTCATGTGCGGATCTCCCTTCTTTTCCCCTGCTCGGGCCGCGAGATCATCGGCCCGGTGTAATGCTTGTCGTGCTCGACGAAATAGCTGACCAGCTTTTTCGGGTCATGATCGAAGCGCGCGGAGATTTGGCGGCGGATCTCGCGTACCTCCTCTACGGCGTCGTCAGCCTCCGTCCAGCGATCAAACATCAAAGCCTCCCTTCATAAGGTCGGACGGGGTGACCAGTGCCGGAACACAAAGTCCCAGGCGAGTGTTGATTTGCCGGATGTGCGTCGCCTTGTTTGGATTGGCGAGATGACGGCAATTCCACGTAACAATGAAATCACAATCATAATAGGAGGCAAGTGCCAAGTGCATCGCATCGCCGAGCGGTTTAGCAGGCATCAGCTTGTTGGCGATGTACACCTGAACCAGATCATGGACGGCTGGAACGATCTGAAGAGCGGGGATCCCGTCCAGCAGATGGAGTCGTAGCGGAGTCATCCCGCTGGTGCCAGCACTTAGTTCGTGCTGGACGTATGAGCTGGTTACGAGATCGTATCTCTCGCTCGCTCTCGTCCACCATTGGCGCGTTGCGATACGCCGGGCCGCGATTTCGGCGGGGCCGCGGAAGTCGTAGTAAAAGTTGGGGATCGTCGTTTCGACGTAGACACGGGGCTTCGGCATGCGCGCGAAGCTAACGGCCCACGGTACGGCTCAGAAAGGGCGCGCCAGAACACGGCCACGCGCCGTCCACTCGTGCTCAGCGGTGACGGAAAACGTTACGTTTAGTGCGGTAGACTCAGGCTTCGGTGCTGAAGAACGAAAGCCAGCCTACGCATCCACGCGCGTGGCCGGCTTTGCTGCAGGATCAACGGCAGGTGTGTGGCCGATCAGGCGGCTGAGATCCCGGTGCTGTCCCGCCGCGGCGATTTGACCATCCGCTCCGCGAATTGCTTGTCGAGTTCCATGTAGTGCGCAACGACCTTCTCGGGATCGTTGTCGAACTGAGCCCAGATGCGGCGCCGGATCTCGTGTACTTCCTCGATCGCGTCGTCTGCTTCGGTCCAGTCGTCAATCACCAGAGCCCTCCTTCGCGGGTTCGGGCGAGTACGATCAGGCCAGCCCGCGTACTCAGCGCGGGCCAACTCTGCTCGTCCCTGATTACGCCGCAGACCTGTTCTTGTGATGCGGCGGCTCGATTTTGGGTCCGGTGTAGTGCTTGTCGTATTCGATGAAGTACTCGACGAGCTTCTTCGGATCGTTATCGAAGCGTGCCCAGATCTGGCGTCGAATCTCCCAGATCTCTTCGATGATGTCGTCAGCCTCCGTCCACTCATCGCTCATCGGAGTCTCCTTCCATCAGGTCGAGCGGGGTGACCAGCTTGGGAACCGCAAGTCCGAGACGCGAGTTGATGTGCCGGATGTGGGGCGCCTTGTTCGGATTTGCAAGGTGGACACAGTTCCACGTTACAATCAAATCACATCCATAGTACGAGGCAAGTCCAAGTGCATGGCGTCTTCCCCTGGACGGGCCGGCATGAGCTTGTGCTTGATGTAGATAGCCACGATTTCTCTCACCCTCGTGACTGCTGGCAGGACGGGGATTCCAGCGAGTAGCTCCAATCTCATCGGCACCGCCGCACCGCGACCTGCACTCAGTTCGAACTGGACGGATGTGCTCGTCACGAGTTCGTAGCGCTCGGCGGCGGTCGCCCACCAGCGGCGCGTGGCGTCGCGGCGGAGGGCAACGGCCTCCGACGGGCGGAAGTCGTAGTAGAAGTTGGGGATCGTCGTTTCGACGTAGACGCGGGGCTTCGACATGTGCACGAAGCTAACGACGCGTGGTACGTCTCAAGAAGGGCGCGCCAGAACACGGCCACGTGCCGTCCACTCGTGCTCAGCCCTGGCGGAAAACGCTGCGTTTTCGCGCCTTCGGGTACAGCTTCCGCTCAGTATCCCGAGCAGCCGCGCAGCATCAGGTTCAGCAGGACGGTGAGGACCACCGACGCGATGATGCTGAACAGGCATCCGCTCGTGCGCACTTGCATCGCCATCCGCCACTCCTGTGCTCGACGTTCGTGGATCCACCGGGAGGCGGCCGGCAGGGCAGGGAGCATGCCGGCCGCTGAAACCCGTCAGATGTCTCGCCCGTCATCCGTTCTCGAACCGTGGGACGAGAGATTCAGCACGACACACCGAGGGATGACGGGATGAGACCGATGAAGTGGATGCGCACGCCCGGCGTGCGCTTTCTGTTTTTGTGCGCGCTGGCGGCCTGCGGCGACGGCGCGGGACCGGACGAAGTGGCGCGGGTCGACGCCTCGGCGGGCGACGCGGAGCTGTGGGTGGGCGACACGACGCGCGTCCAGGCCGTGGCGCGTGGGGCCAACGGCGAGACGCTGGAGCGCGTCGTCACGTGGACCAGCAGCAACCCCGCCGTGGCCACGGTGGACGGCGCAGGCAAGGTGACGGCCACCGGCCCCGGCGGCGCCGTGCTGACGGCGTCCGCGGGCGGGCGCACGGGCACGGTGGAGATCGCGGTGTCCACGTACGACCTGCTGTACGAGGTGCGCTGGCCGTCCAACGTGGCGGAGCCGATGGTCCTGCGGCTGGACGGCGGCGCGCCGCAGCGCGTCTTGCCGGCGGTTCCCTGGGCGGCCGACCCCGTGCCGTCGCCGGACGGGTCCCGGATCGCGTTCGTCGTCCGGGTACCGGAGTACGAGTCGTCGGACATCTGGATCGCCAACCGCGACGGCAGCGGCCTCGCGCGGCTCACGGAATCCACCGAGATCGACGACCAGCCCACGTGGTCGCCGGACGGGCAGAAGATCGCCTTCCGCAGCTACGCGTCCGAGCGGGGGAGCGACATCTGGATCATGAACCCCGACGGCAGCGGCAAGCGCCAGCTCACGCCGGACCCGCTGCCCGGCATCACGTACGAGATGCGCCCCGCGTGGTCGCCGGACGGAACGCGCATCGCCTACGCCCGCGCGCTGTTCGACCAGGCGGACCTGTGCATCATCCCCGCGGCGGGCGGGGAGGCCGTCTGCCTGACGTCCACGACGGAGAACGACACGGAGCCCGCGTGGTCGCCGGACGGCACGCGGATCGTCTTTCGCCGCAACTTCGCGGGCGATTCGGACCTGATGTTCATCTCGCCGGAGGGCGGCCAGCCCACGCGGCTGCAGATTCCCGGCTACCAGTTCCTGCCCGCGTGGTCGCCGGACGGGCAATTGATCGCATTCTCGCAGTCCTCCGGCCCCGGCGACGCGATGCAGCTGCGCACCATCCGCCCCGACGGCTCGCAGAACACGCTCCGCACGACGGACCCTGCCTGGGGCGGCGGCGCCAACGCGTCGTTCCTGCGCCGGGGGAACTGACCCGCGCGGGACGATGGACCTTTCGCTCAACCGTGTCGGCGAGACGTTCGATACTGTCGCGTGAAGGGTCCGGCCTCCGTCCGCCCGGGTCCGGCGGAATGCGGCGCGGCAGTGCGGCTTGCGAGAGGAGAAGCCGGCGGCGTTCGGCGGATTCCCCGCCGGCGCTGGATCGCGGCGGATTCTGCAAGATGCGCATCCGCAGCCGTTTAGCCCCATCCTTCATCCGCCGCGCCGGGCCGGATCCGCACGGAACCGGCCCCGGTGCGGTGTCTGCACTGTTCTGCGGTGCGACGGTAGCAGTGTGTCCTGATCCATCCGCCCGACGACCTGACGTGATCCCCATCCACCTCCGTGCCCGCCGACTGCTCGTGGCGGGCCTCGCGCTCCTGTCCGCCTGCTCCGGCGGCGACGGCGGGCCCACCGGCTCGCAGTCCACCGCGCCCGGCGCGCCGCGCAATGCGTCCGCCACGCCGCTCAACGCGCGGGCCACCATCCAGTGGTCCGCGCCGGAGAGCGACGGCGGCAGCCCCGTCCTGCGCTACCGCGTGGCGGCCGTCCCCGGCGGCGCCTCGGCCACGGTGGACGCGCCCGCGACCTCGGCGACCGTCGCCGGGCTTACGAACGGGACGGCGTACACGTTCACCGTCGTCGCCGTCAACGCCGTGGGCGAGGGGACGGCCTCCGTGCCCACCACGCCCGTCACGCCGCGCGAGGAGCTGGCGCCCGGCCCGCCCGACGCGCCCACGAACGTGCAGGCCACGGCCGGCAACGCGCAGGCGACCGTCAGCTGGACGGCGCCCGCGCGCACGGGCGGCAGCCCGCTTCGGCGCTTTCGCGTGACGGCAGCCCCCGGCGGCGCCACGGTCACGGTGGACGCGCCCGCCGCCGTGGCCGTCGTGGGCGGACTGGCGAACGGGACGGCGTACACCTTTACCGTCGTCGCCGTCACGGATGCGGGCGAGAGCGCGGCATCCGCCCCCTCCGCGGCCGTCACGCCGACGTCTGCGGGGCCGGCGGCGCGCTGGGTGAGCGGCTACTACGTGGGCTACCAGCGCGACCTGTATCCGCCCGACCAGGTGGACATGACGCTCATGACGCACCTGGTGGTGGGCCGCATCCGGCCCGCGGCGGACGGCAGCGTCATCGCCGACTTCGACATCGACGACGTGAACGGCCCGGCCATGGCGCGCACGCTCAGCACGCGGGCGCACGCGGCGGGCATCAAGGCCATCCTCATGCTGGGCGGCTCGGGCGAGTACGCGGGGTTCGTGGGCGCGGCGTCGCCCGCCAACCGCGCGCGCTTCGTCACCAACCTGCTGCGGGTGATGGACGAGCTGGGCTACGACGGCCTGGACGTGGACTGGGAGCCCATCCAGGCCGCCGACCGCGCGCCCCTGCTGGCCCTGCTGCAGGCCCTTCGCGCGGCGCGGCCCGGCATCATCCTCACCGTGCCCGTGGGCTGGATCAACAACAACTTCCGCTCCGACGCGGACGCCTGGTACGCGCAGCTGGCCAACGCCGTGGACCAGATGAACCTGATGACGTACGACATGGCGGGGAACTGGGGCGGCTGGGAAAGCTGGCACCATTCCGCGCTGTACGACGAGGCGCCGCACCGGCCGTCGTCCGTGAGCAGCAGCGTGCAGGCGTACTTGGACGCGGGCGTGCCGGCCGCGAAGATCGGCATCGGCATCGGCTTCTACGGCTCGTGCTGGCGCGGGGTCACGGAGCCCCGCGTGGCGCTGGATGGGCGGCCGGGGGTGTCGCAGGGCAACAGCGACAACGACATGAGCTACACCAGCATCATGACGCGGTACATGGCGCCGGGCGCGCGCCGCTGGGACACCGCCGCGCGGGTGCCGTACCTGAGCTTTCCGCAGGGCACGGGGCCGCAGAACTGCAGCTTCGTCTCGTACGAGGACGAGGAGAGCATCGCGGCCAAGGGGCAGTTCGTGCGCAGCCGCGGGCTGGGCGGCACCATCATCTGGACCATCGGCCAGGGACGGATGCCCGCCGCGCCCGCCGGCAGCCGCGATCCGCTGCTCAAGGCCGTCCACCAGGCGTTCCTTGCGCCCTGAGCGGAGCGGGCGGAAGCAGACTCGAAAGGGCGCGGGGGACGATCGTCTTCCGCGCCCTTCTGCCGTTCGGTCGCGGGGCCCGAACGTTCACTGGACGCCGCGGGACCGTTCGATCGGGGCGGCGCGTCGCCCGTGCATCGTCCGCAAGCCGTTGCGGGGCAGAGGGATCGGCGACCCAGCGGACGCGGCCCGGCGGATGCCTGGAACTCCGCTCCGCATCCGCCTTCCACGGAGAACCCGATGACGCGCCATCCGCTGATCCGCATCCTCCTCGTCCTCCCACTGGTCGTCCTGTGTGGATGCGCGGACGACGCTCTGCCGCCCCCGTCCGCGCCACCCGGGCCGCCGCCGACGATCGCCGCCGTGCGCGTGTTTCCGCCGCGGTCGGTGCTCCGCGGTGCGCCGGAGGTTCTGGTGATCGCGGGCGACAGCATGCGGCTGGACGTGGACCTGGGCCAGGACTTCATGCCGGGCGATGACTGGGGGCTGGAAGACACGCTCGGGCCGGGCCGGTTCGTCACGGGCCGCATCGCTCCGCGGCCGCAGACGCCGGGGATGACGATCACGGACGCCTGGATCGTGCTGGACGACCGGGTGGAGGGCATGCGCCCGAGCGGGTGGGCCGGACCCGGGTCCCGGCCCCCGCGCTTCGATCCCGGCATCCGGAGCATGCATTCGATGGAGCGCCTCGACACCGTCGACGTGGTCGTCCGGCTGCGGACGGCACCGGGCGAGACGCGCTTTCTCCAGCGGCGACGCGCGTACGTGATGATCAGCGAGTGA
>NZ_DASURI010000475.1:0-4147 GCF_036280135.1 Longimicrobium sp. | reverse complement strand
ACGGCCGCCTCGGCCACGCGCACCAGCGCCCGCCCCACGTCGCCCAGGCCGGGCATGGCGTGCGGCGCGCGCGGCCAGCGGCGGCCCACCTCCGACGGCTCCGCCTCGGGCGCGGCGGGGACCCAGAGCGTAAAGCACGAGCCGCGGCCCAGCCGGCTGCGCACGGTGAGGTCGCCGTCCATCAGCCGCGCCAGCCGCCGGCTGATGGTGAGCCCCAACCCCGTGCCGCCGGCCTGCCGCGTGTAGCTGGCATCCACCTGCACGAACGGCTCGAAGACGGTCGCCAGCCGCTCCGGCGCGATCCCCATTCCCGTGTCTTCCACGTCCATGCGCACCCACGGGCCGGCCCCAGGCAGGCGCGCGTCGTCGTCCGGGCCGTCCGTGACGGACGCGCAGACGCTCACGCGGCCCCCGGGCTCCGTGAACTTGACGGCGTTGGAAAGCAGGTTGACGAGGACCTGCCGAACGCGGTCCACGTCGCCCACGAACGCGGCGTCGCGCGCCGTGCCCGTGTCGTCCACCAGGCGCAGGCCGCGCCGGGCCGCCTGCGTCTGAACGAGGGCCAGGGCGCCGTCCAGCGTCTCGCCCACCTGGCCGTGGTCGCGCTGCACGGACATCTGCCCCGATTCCACCTTGGCCAGGTCCAGCACCTCGTTCACCAGCGTGAGCAGGTGCTGGCTGCTGCCGCGGATGCGCTCCACCTGGTGCCGCTGCTGCGCCGTGAGCGGCCCGCCGATCCCCAGCTCCAGCAGCTCCGCGTACCCCGTGACGGCGTTGATGGGCGTGCGGATCTCGTGGCTCATGTTGGCCAGGAACTGGCTCTTGGCCCGGTTGGCGTCCTCGGCCGTGAGCCGCGCCACCTCGGCGGCGCGGCGGGCCTGCACCTGCCCCGTCACGTCCGCCACCAGCAGCAGCACGCGTTCCAGCGGGCCCTCCTCCTCGGGCAGGGGCTGCAGGGTAAAGTCGAAGAAGCGCTCCGCCAGCCGGCCATCCTCGCCCCGCAGCCGCACCATGCGTTCCGTGACGACGCGTGCCTCGCCGGACTGAAAGACCTCGTCCAGCATCTCCACGATCCCCTGCCCCTCCAGCTCCGGCAGGACCTCGGCGAACGCGCGGCCCTCCACCTCGCGCGCCACGACGCGCAGGTACGCGGCGTTGGCCAGCTCGAACACGTGCTCCGGGCCCCGGACGAGCGCCATGGCCGCCGGCGCGTGCCGAAACACGCTCCACAGCCGCTCGCGCTCGCGCCGCGCGTCGCCCTCGGCGCGGGCAAGGGCGCGCGTTGCCTCCAGCTTGCCCGTGAGGTCGGTGGACACGCCCACGATGCCGATGAGCCGGCCCGCCTCGTCCAGCACGGGGGTGTCGGCCACCCAGGCCTGGAAGGCATGGCCGTCGCGCCGGCGCACGGTGAACTGGCCGGACCACGAGCGGCCGTGGCGCAACTCGTCCATGATGGCGCCGGCCTGCTGGCGCGACATGTCGGCGGGGACCATGTCCACCACGTTGCGGCCCACGGCCTGTGCCGCCGTCCAGCCATAGAGCTGCTCGGCGCAGGCGTTCCACAGCAGGATCTCGCCGTCGGGCGTGGTGGCGATCACGGCCTGCTCCACGGCGTCCAGCAGCTGCGCCAGGAACGCCACCGAAAGCGCGCCCGCGGCGGAGCGCGCCGCCGGGGGAGTGCCCGCGGAGAAAGACGAAGACGGTTCCAAATCGGCCATTGCGGATGCGGCGTACCACGTAAACGCGAGGCCGCCGGCGGACGCAAACCGCGGGCCCCCACCCCGCTCGTTCCTCGCGTCCCTCTCCCGCCAACTGCGCGGGAGAGGGGGTATACCCCAGATCCTGCATGGACTTGGGGTTTGCGGGGAATCGGCAGGTGTCCCGTCGCTGCGCGACGGGGGGCCTCTCCCCCGACCTCCTTTTGCTCGTTCCTCGCAACGTCGGCCGACCCCTCCCCCAACTTCGGGGGAGGGGTTGTTCGCGGGGACGGTTCAGCGCGTGAACGCGGGGTTCGTGCAGGGACCGGGTTCACCTCCCCCGCGAAGCGGGGGAGGTCGCGAGCTATCGAGCGGGTGGGGGCCCTTCGCGGGCGAGATACACTCCGCCACGAGGCAGGATCTCCATCCCATCAACGCCGAAACCTCCCCCGGCACGCGCCAGGAGAGGTCTCGTCGAGCATCGGCTGATCGGCATCATCGGCGGATCGCCATTGTCAGCAGATCGACAACATACGCCCATCCGCCTCACGGGGCGAAGCGGTAACCGGCCTTCCACACGGTGACGATGTGGCGCGGCGCGGCGGGGTCGTCCTCCAGCTTGCGGCGCAGCTGGGCCACGTGCATGTCCACCGTGCGCGTCATCACGGCCGCGCGATGGCCCCACACCTCCGCCAGCAGCTCCAGCCGCGCGGCCACGCTCCCGTTGCGCCGCAGCAGCGCCCACAGCAGGTCGAACTCCTTGGGCGTGAGCTGCACCTCCTCGCCCCGCCGGCGGACCAGGCGGCTCGCCGGGTCCACCTCCACCTCGCCGAAGCGCACGGGCTGCGGCGGCGCGGGCGGAGACGACGCGTGGCCCGCGCGGCGCAGCAGGGCGCCCACGCGCGCCAGCAGCTCCGCCAGGCCGAACGGCTTGGTCACGTAGTCGTCCGCGCCCAGGCGAAAGCCCTGCACCTTGTCGGCCTCGGCCCCGCGCGCGGTCAGGATCAGCACGGGCGCCCGCTCGCCCTGCTCGCGGAGGGCCGCCAGCACGCGGTAGCCGTCCATCCCGGGAAGCATCAGGTCCAGGATCACCAGGTCCGGCGACCGCTCGCGCGCGGCGCGCAGGCCCGCGGCGCCGTCCTCCGCCAGGATCACCTCGTGGCCCTCCAGCCCCAGGCTGGTCGCCAGGCCGTACGCCAGGTTGGCGTTGTCCTCCACGACGAGGATGCGGCTCATCGCGCCCCCGCTTCCGCCGTCTGCCCGGCCGGCTCGGCCTCGTCCGGCGGGCCGGCGTAGGTGGCGCCGGGCACCTCCAGCACGAAGCGCGCGCCCCCGCCGGGCGCGCCCTCCACCCACGTGCGCCCGCCGTGCAGCTCCACCAGGTCCCGCACGACGGCCAGCCCGATGCCGCTACCGCCCGCGGCGCTGTCCAGGTCGCGGTCCAGGCGGCGGTACGGCTCCCAGATGCGCGCGCGGTCCTCCGGCGGCACGCCCGGTCCCTGGTCCGCCACCCACACGCGCACGGCGAACCGGGCCACGCGCATCCCCACCTCCACCGTCTGCCCGCGGGGGCCGTACTTGGCCGCGTTGTCCAGCAGGTTCAGCAGCACCTGGCGAAAGGCGTCCTGGTCGATGCGGGCCACCACGCCCCGCTCCGCCCGCACCACGAACCGCGTCTCGCGCGCCAAGGGCGTGAACGCGTCCACGATCTCGCGCACGAGCGTTCCCACCTCCACGGGCGTGGGCGCCAGGCGGTTCGCATCCCGCTGCGACCGGCTGAAGTGGAGAATGTTCTCCACCAGGTACGTGAGCCGCCGCGACTCCTCGTTGATGATGCGCACGGAGCGGTCGCGCTGCGCGGGATCGTGCAGGCGCCCCGTCTCCAGCAGGTCGGCGAAAAGGCGGATCTGCGCCAGGGGCGTGCGCAGCTCGTGCGACACGCCGCTCACGAAGTCGTCGCGCAGGCGCACGAGCTCCTGCTGCCGCCGCAGCTGGACGACCGCCACGCCGAACAGCGCCAGCGTGAGGCCAAAGACGGCCAGCAGCAGGGGCAGCCGCGACTCGGGCGCGCCGTCGCTCACGCGCTCGGCGGCCACGGCGGGGCGTACGGAGACGCGCGCCGTAAGCCCCGTCAGCAGGCCGCCCATCTCTTCCACGACGGTGCCGGGCGCGTCGCTCCGCGGATCCACGGAGCCCACCTTGGCGTCCACCCACGCGCCGTCGCGCCCGGTGGCCAGGGGCGGCCCGGACGGCGAGCGAAAGAGCACCTGCCCCGCCCCGTCCGCCACGGCGATGACGATGGCGTTCTCGTTGGTGAAGCCGCCGCGCAGCGTCGTGGGCAGCAGGGGCGGGCCGCGCAGCACGTCGCGCAGCACGGGCGCGGCCACGGCGCGCGGGTCGATGGCAAAGCCGTGCGCCCGCACGCCGCCCGCCGTCTGCCGCAGGTGGTA
>NZ_DASURI010000474.1:0-29963 GCF_036280135.1 Longimicrobium sp. | reverse complement strand
ACTCGCGGCGCGCGAGGCCTTCTTGCGGTCGTTGGCGGTGAGGAGACGCTTGCGCAGGCGCAGCGACTTCGGGGTCACCTCGATGAGCTCGTCGTCGGCGATGTAGCCCATCGCGTCCTCCAGGGTCATCACCCGCGGCGGCTCGAGCAGGATGTTGTCGTCGCTCCCGCTGGCGCGCATGTTGGTGAGCTTCTTCCCCTTGGTGACGTTCACCTCCATGTCGCCCGGGCGGCTGTTCTCGCCCACGATCATCCCCTCGTACACCGGCACGCCGGCGTCGATGAAGAAGGTGCTGCGCTCCTGCAGGTTGCCCAGCGAGAACGCCACGCTCTCGCCCGCCATCATGCTCACCAGCACGCCGCGGTTGCGCGTGTTCATGGGGCCCACGTACGGGCCGTACTCCATGAACCGGTGGTGCAGGATGCCCTCGCCGCGCGTGGCGGTGAGGAACTCCGAGCGGTAGCCGAACAGACCGCGCGCCGGCATGCGGTACACCAGGCGCACCAGGCCGCCGCCGGGGTTCTTCATCTCGCGCATCTCGCCGCGGCGCTGGCCCAGCTCCTGGATCACGGGGCCCATCAGCGTCTCGGGGACGTCGATGGTCACCTCCTCGTAGGGCTCCTGCAGCTGCCCGTCGGGCCCCTTCTTGAGGATCACGCGCGGGCGGCTCACGGCGAACTCGTAGCCCTCGCGGCGCATGGTCTCCATCAGGATGCCCAGGTGCAGCTCGCCGCGGCCGCTGACCGTGAGCGTGTCGGGGCTGTCCGTCTCTTCCACGCGCAGCGCCACGTTGCTCTCCAGCTCCTTGAAGAGCCGGTCGCGCACCTGGCGGCTGGTGACGTACTTGCCCTCGCGCCCCGCGAAGGGCGAGTTGTTGAGCATGATGTCGACCGAGACCGTCGGCTCCTCCACGGCGATGCCGGCCAGCGGCTCGGGCGCCGAGGGGTCGCAGACGGTGCTGCCGATGTCCACGTTCTGCAGGCCGCTGAGCGCCACGATGTCGCCGGCCGACGCCGACTCGATCTCCATGCGCTCCAGGCCGTTGAACGTGAACAGCTTGCCCACGCGGTTGCGCGCGCTGGCGGGCACGTCGCCCTCGTGGCCGTGCTCCAGCAGCACCACGCTGTCGCCCACCTTGACCACGCCGCGCTCGATGTGGCCAATGGCCAGGCGGCCCAGGTACGGCGAGTAGTCGATCGTGGACACCAGCATCTGGAACGGTCCCGCCTCGTCGCCCGTGGGCGCCGGGATGGTCTCCAGGATGGAGTCAAAGAGCGGCGTGAGGTTCTTGCGCTCGTCCGTGGGCTGCAGCATGGCCACGCCCTCGCGCCCGATGGCGTACAGGAACGGGCAGTCCAGCTGGTGGTCGTCGGCCTCCAGCTCCATGAACAGCTCCAGCACCTCGTCGTGCACGCGGTGCGGGTCGGCGTCGCCGCGGTCGATCTTGTTGATCACCACGATGGGCTGCAGCCCCAGCTCCATGGCCTTGCGGGTCACGAAGCGGGTCTGCGGCATGGGGCCCTCGGCCGCGTCCACCAGAAGGATCACGCCGTCCACCATGCGAAGGATGCGCTCCACCTCGCCGCCAAAGTCGCTATGCCCCGGGGTATCGACGATGTTGATCTTGGTGTCGCCCCAGCGAACGGACAGGTTCTTGGCCAGGATGGTGATCCCGCGCTCGCGCTCCAGCGGGTTGCTGTCCATCACCCGCTCCGCCACGTGCTGGTTCTCGCGGAAGGTGCCGGCTTGGCGGAGCATGTGGTCCACCAGCGTCGTCTTTCCGTGGTCGACGTGGGCGATGATGGCGATGTTGCGAATGGACATAGATCGACTCTTTGATGGCCGTTGCCCGGCCGTATGCGCTGCGTCAAGCGTTTCCGCGACGCGAAAAAGAAATACGGGCGCCTCAACGGAGGTGCCCGGTCTCGGAAACAGCCGTGTAAAATAACGAATTTGGATGTCAGCGTCCAGCCCCGCCCCTGCTGGCGGATCGGCGGATCGGCGGATCGGCGGATCGGCGGATCGGCGGATCGGCGGATCGGCGGATCGGCGGATCGGCGGATCGGAGCGAGCACGGTGCGTCGATCCCACGCGCAGTCCCAGCCTGAGCGGCTAAAGCCGCCGCTGGGACAGCGGTAAGCCCTGTCTCGCGCTGACGCGCTCTGCGAACAAGGCTTCAACCACCAACGCATGCACCCACCCGGCGTAGTGGACGGCGTTCATCCTGTTGACAGCATGCTGGCATCTGGCTATCATCGATCCACACGATGACAGCAGACTGTCAACTCATTTTTGGGAGGCGACGATGGAGCAGCAGACGGTGCACCTGTTCGTGCTGGACACGATGTCGGACTGGGAGCCCGGATACGCCGTGGCCGGCATCAACCAGCCCGCGTTCCAGCGCAACCCGGGCCGCTACTCCATCCGCACGGTGGGTCCCACGCGCGATCCCGTGCGCACCATGGGCGGCATCACCCTCGTCCCCGACCTGGCGCTGGACGAGCTGCGGCCGGAGAACAGCGCCATGCTCATCATCCCCGGCGCGGCGTCGTGGGATTCGGGCGCGCACCCCGAGGCCGTCGGGACGGCGCGCGCGTTCCTGGACGCGGGCGTGCCCGTCGCGGCCATCTGCGGCGCCACGGGCGCGCTGGCCCGCGCCGGCGTGCTGAACGGCCGTGCGCACACCAGCAACGCGCGCGAGTACCTGTCGTGGCAGACGGGCTACGAGGGCATCGCGCACTACGTGGACGCGCCCGCGCATCGCGACGGCGACCTGATCACGGCCAGCGGCACGGCGCCCGTGGACTTCGCGCGGGCCATCTTCGAGCGGCTGGACCTGTACGCGACCGAGGCGCTGGACGCGTGGTACGCGCTCTACAAGCACAACGACCCGGCCGGCTTCTACACGCTCGCCGCCCTGGAAGCGGCCGGCGCGTGAGCCGCCTGGACGAGGCGCGCCGGCAGGACACGGCGCGCTCGCCCGCCGGCACGGCGCTGACGGACCTCGTCATCCGCACCTTTCGGCTCAACGGGCTGTTCCTGGCCGTGGCGGAGCACATGGCGCGGCCGGCGGGGCTCACGGCCGCGCGCTGGCAGGTGCTGGGCGCCGTGCTGGGCGAGCCGCTCACGGTGAGCGACGCGGCGCGGGCCATGGGCCTCACGCGGCAGAGCGTGCAGCGGCTGGCGGACGCGCTCGTGGCGGACGGCATGGCGGAGTACGTCGACAACCCGCGCCACCGCCGCGCCCGGCTGCTGCGCCCCACGCGGGCCGGCTGGGACGCCATCGACGTCATCCGCCCCCTGCAGCACGCGTTCACGCACCACGTGACGGAGGGGATGGACGCGGACGATCTGCGCCACACCGTCGCGCTGATGGACCGGCTGATCGCGAAGCTGGAGGACGAGCCCTGGCGGCCGGATCACGGTCGCACCGAGGAGACGTCCGACGACATGGGACGGTGAACCGGTAAACGACAACCGCGACAACGCGATCCGTCCTGTGCTGTCATTCTGAAGGAGGCGCTGTCGCGATCCATCCCGTGCACGATGGCGCCGAGTGAAGACTTGGGTCGCGCCGCGCACGGCACTCGCCCGTGCACGAACCCCTCGCGCGCGAACTCAGCGCGCGGGCGGGATCAAGCACTCCGGCGACCAGATTCTTCGCTCGGTCGGCGCCGATGCATCATCGCAGGGACAGGTCCAGCCGGCGCCTCGGTCGCTCAGAATGACAGCGCGGGACGGTGTAAACAGAACCGCGACAACGGGATCCATCCCCTGCTGCGCAGACCTCGCCCGTGCGCGGGTGCGGTTCAACCTCCCCCAGTCTTTTTTGGGGGAGGTGGGCGAGCTCCGCGAGCCCGGAGGGGGCGCTCGCATGAGGCCGGCTCCACGCCTGGGGGCCGGCCTCTCGCTTTGCGGGCAAGATCCTTCGTCGCCGCCACGGTCCACGAATCGGGCGAGATCGCGCGGCGGCTCCTCAGGATGACGCTTCGCGGAAAGCGCGCCGGGATTGCGCGTTTCGCCTACCGCTCCACCTCCTGGCGCATGGCGGTGCTGCTGGAGAGCCCGTCGGCGATGGGCGGAAGGATGCCGCGCTCCACGTACAGCGGCCGCACCTGCCGCCGCAGCTCCGGCAGCACCCGCGCGAATACCGCCGCGGCGGCCACGCACGCCACGCCGCCCGCCATCAGCGTGCGCTCCGCGCCGATGCGCGCGGCCAATCCGCCCGCCAGCAGGCTGCCGAACGGCGTGGTCCCCATGAACGCCATGGTGTAGAACGCCATCACCCGCCCCCGCATGTCCTCGCGGACGATGGTCTGCAGAATGGTGTTGCTGCTGGCCATCTGCACCATGAACCCGCTCCCCGTCAGCAGCATCAGCACCAGCGACAGGGGAAGCGACCGCGACGCCCCGAACGCCACCAGCCCGATCCCGAACACGGCCGCCGCGATGGGGATCACCCGCCCCAGCCCCAGCACGCTACGCCGCGACGCCAGGTACAGCGCCCCGCCCAGCGCGCCCACCCCAGACGCGCCCATCAGGAACCCCAGCGTGTGCGGCCCGCCGTGCAGCGTCTTGTCGGCGATGACGGGCATGAGCACCGTGTACGGCATCCCCGTCAGGCTCACGACGGCCAGCAGGATGAGCACGGCGCGGATGGGGCGAAACCCGAACGCGTAGCGGAACCCCTCCGTCAGCTCCTGCATCACCCGCGTGTCGCGGCGCGGCGCCCGGCCCTTGGGCACGGCCATCAGCAGGAGCGAGACGATCACGGCAACGTAGCTGATGCCGTCCGCCAGAAAGCACCACGCCTCGCCCACGGCCGCGATCACGATCCCCGCCACCGACGGGCCGATGAGCCGCGCCCCGTTCACCATGGACGAGTTGAGGGCGATGGCGTTGGGCAGGTCCGCCCGGTCCTCCACCAGGTCCACGAGCATGGCCTGGCGGGCCGGCGTGTCGAAGGCGTTGATGACGCCCTGCAGGGCGCCCAGCCACAGCACGTGCCACACCTCGATGGTTCCCGCCAGCGCCAGCGCCGCCAGGGCGAACGACTGCAGCATGGCCAGCACCTGGGTGATCACCAGCACCCGGTACCGGTTCAGCCGGTCCACCCACACGCCGGCGAACGGCGCCAGGACAAAGGTGGGGATCTGGCTGGCGAAGCCCACGATGCCCAGCATGGCCGCCGAGCCCGTGAGGCGGTAGACCAGCCAGCTGGTGGCCACGCGGGTGATCCACGTGCCGACGAGGGACACGCTCTGCCCGGCGAAGAACAGCCGGTAGTTGCGGGACCGCAGCGCCCGCAGCAGCGACGGCCGTTCCGCCGCCGCGCCCGATCCGCCCGCGCCCCTCGCCATGGCTCAGCGCGCCGCTTGCTGGATCTCGCGCGCCAGGTCTTCGTCCGACAGGGACTCGTCCCAGCCGCCGGGCAGCTCCAGCGTCACGGACGCCGCGCCGCCCGTGGGCGTGCACACCACGCGGTAGCGGTCCGTGCCCTCCACGCGCGCGGCGTCGCTCTTTCCATCCTCCGAGAGCCCCGCGTACGCCTCCACGCAGCTCCACGTCGTCCCGTCCCCGTCCGTCACCTCGCGCGGCATTCCGTATCTCCCGGCCGTTGTGGATGTTGTCTCGTCACACCGGCGGAAGCGGGAAGCATGCCGAAGCGGCTCCAAACGAATTTCGTGCTTTATCCGGCGTATAAAGCTATCGTGCCACGGTCAAATTCATCCCTTGTTCAACCTTTCGAGGAGGGCACCGCTCATGAGAAAGCTGCGACTGGATCCCGAAACGCTGTCCGTGGAGACGTTCCGCACGGAGCGCGCGCAGCCGTCCGCGCAGGGAACCATCCGTGCGTGCCAGGAGCAGACGACGGTCTTCGGCGCCACGGCGTGCGGGCTGTGCGTGCCGCAGAGCTCACAATGCGACCCGAGCCAGGACAAGACCTGGTGCGTCTGCGTAAGCCAGTACGACTGCACCATCGATTGATGGTATCGTGCGAACGGCCGGCGGGATCGTCTCCGCCGGCCGTTCGCCGTCCTGCCGTGTGCCTTCGCCCGCGATTCAGCTGGTGCGCTGCTTGAGCGAGTGGTAGGCGATCATCTTGTAGACCAGCTTGGCCACGACGAAGTCCGGCGCCGCGTTGCCCCCGATGGGCGCCAGCTCCACCACGTCCACGCCCACGACGTTCTTGGTCTCGAACACGCGGCGCAGCAGCTTCATGGTGGGGTACCAGTCCGGGCCGCCCGGCTCCGGCGTGCCCGTGGCGGGCATGAGCGCCGGGTCGAAGTAGTCCACGTCGAAGGTGATGAACACGTCGTCGCCCAGCGCGTCGTACGCGCGGTCGATCCACGTGTTGTCCTCCCACATCTCGTCCGCGAAGATCGTGGTGATGCTGCCCTCGCGCTCGCGGATGAGCGCGCGCTCCTCCGACGTGATGGCGCGGATGCCCACCTGCACCAGGTTCGCCCGGTCGATGCACTGCGCCATCACGGCCGCGTGCGAGTAGGCGCTGCCCTCGTACTCCAGCCGCAGGTCGCCGTGCGCGTCGAACTGCAGGATGGTGAGCCGCCGCCCTTCCGGCAGACGGTCGGCGTGGGCCAGCACGGGCGCGCTGGTGATGCTGTGCTCGCCGCCCAGGCCGATCACCAGCTTGTCACCGGCCGCTTCCAGGAGGGTGGCCATGCACTCGCGCAGCTCCTTGACGGCCGCCTCGGGCCCGGCGGACGTAAGGTGCAGCGCCGGCAGCGTGTGCACGCCCACGCGCGGCCCCGGCTCGTCGTCCAGCTCCTGGTCGTACAGCTCGATGAAGCGCGACGCCTGGATGATGGCGTCGGGCCCCAGCTTGGTGCCGCCCTGGTAGCTGACGGTGCTCTCGTAGGGGATGGGGAGGACCACCACGCCGGCGTTCTGCCAGGTGGCCGCGTCGCCCTCCAGCCCCAGGAAATTGCGGGGAAGCTCCCAGGGAAGGTCCCGCAGCGCCGCGGGAATCTGCTCGCTCATCGATTTATCCGTCCGTTCTGCGTGGATGCCGTTCCGAGCGCCCGAAAAGAACGGCGCGCCCCCGCCCCGTCAAGCCGCACGGTCTGATCCACCCCGCTCTCCTCCTGCCGCATCCGCCCTCCGCACCGTGACGAATCAACACACTTGCTAAGAATCCAGCAGGTGCTAATTATTCGGCAGAGCACCGGATGAGCCGAAGCGCGACAGGAAGCCACACCCCATGCGCCTGGGGAGACGAGCAGGAGCACACCAAAATTTGTCGACAAGTTAGCCGATAATTTGCGGGGCTGGCGATTCCCGCCAGTTCCGTTTTCACCCCGGAGCACGGGAGGCAGTTATGTCCATGCTGAAGATTGGGGCTACGCTGGCGGTGGTGGGTTTCGCCGCGGCGTTCACGTCGCGCGAGCCGGCGGCCGCGGCTCCCACGCCGCCCGCCGGCGCGGTCAAGTCCACGCTGTCGGTGTCGATCAGCGGGCCGTCGACGCCGGCGCGGAACGTCAACTGCCAGTACACGGCGGTCGTGAGCGGCGGAACGCCCCCGTACACGTACGACTGGATCGGCTCGGGGCTCATCGACGGCTGGAACGATCCGACGGCGACCTACAGGTGGTCCAGCATCGGCAACAAGGCCATCCACGTGGACGTGATGGACGCGCTGGGCGCCACCGGCAGCGCCGACCTGGGCGTGACCGTGCTGAGCACCGGCAGCTGCTGATCCGCATCCGCCTGCAGAACGCAGAACCGCCCCGCGAGATCCAGTCTCGCGGGGCGGCTTTTCCGTACCTCCGTACCTCCGTACCTCCGTACCTCCGTACCTCCGTACCTCCGTACGCGCAGCTCAGAACGTCAGCGCCGGGCAGGCCACACCGTCGCTCGTGAGCTCGATGCCGGCGGCGCGGCAGTCGGGGCACAGGCCGTACACCTCCAGCCGGTGCCGCGCGGGGAGAAAGCCGTGCGCCCGCGCCACCTCGTCCTGGATTCGCTGCACCTCGGACCGGCGGAACTCCACCACCTTGCGGCAGTGCGTGCAGACCAGGTGCTGGTGGCCGCGCTGCTGGCCGAACAGGTGCTCGTACCGCTTGAACCCGTCGCCAAAGTCGTGGTCCTGCACCAGGCCGCTGCGGACGAGGATCTCCATCGTCCGGTAGATGGTGGCCTTGCCGATGCGCTCGCCCCGCTTCTTGAGCTCGGCCTCGATCTCCTCCACGGACAGGTGGTCCTCGGAGGTGAACACCACGTCGGCCACCACCTCGCGCTGCTGCGTCACCGGCAGCCCCTGCTGGCGCAGGTAGCGCCGGAACAGGTGCAGGTACGGCGACGACGTGACGGACTGTTCGATGGTGGCCATTCAAGGTCCTGGGAGCCGCGGGATCAGGCCGGGGGCCGGCTGTTCCCTAACGATAATAATTCTTGATTGCCGGGGTCAAGCGCCACGCCCGCCAGCTCGGTCAGCAGCAGGGTCCAGGCGTGCCCGTCGCCGCCCGTCTCGCGCACGTCCGGCGTCTCGGGCACGTCCAGCCGGTGCAGCACGCCCTCGATGATGCGGTCGATGCGGTCCACGGGCACCGTGCCCACCTCCGCCAGCTCGTCCGTGCGGATGGGCGGGCCCTTGGGCTGCGGATCGCTCACGTAGTGCAGCGTGTGGATGGTCCGCGTGCGCCGCGCCTCGTCGCCCCCCGCGAACGAGGACAGCACGGCCAGCCCGCTCTCCCGCGCGCCCAGCAGGCGGGGCGGAAAGAGCCACACGGCGTCCACGCGCTCCGGCGGCAGCCGCTCGGCGATGGCGCCTAGGGCCGCCGCGAGGACGGGGTTCACCCGCCCGGGCTGGGGCTGCTGCTCCGGGGGGTTCAAAGGCCCGGGCTGGCTCAGGCCGCGCCGGCGGGCTGGGGCGCCCGGGCGCGCTCCATCACTTCCTGCTCCACGTAGAAGCGGAGGACGTGCAAAAAGTCCTGCGCGTTGGTGATGACGCCGAACGCCTGGTGCGTGCCCCGATCCTTGAGCTTGCTCACGACGAACTCCGACGAATCCACGCAGATGGTCGTCAGGGGCCGGATGTCGCCCGTGGCCTCGCTCCACACGTACGACGGCAGCATGTTGCCCGTGGCGATGGAGTGCAGCGCCGTCGCGATCATGATGACGCCCGTGCAGCGCCGCGTGTGCGCCTTCATCGTCTCCTGGCAGACGATGGCGTCAGTGATGGTGTCCGGCAGGGGCCCGTCGTCGCGGATGGAGCCGGCCAGGACGAACGGCACGTCGCTCGTCACGGCCGCGTGCATCACCCCCTCGCGGAGGATCCCCTGCTCCACCGCGGCCCGGATGGACCCGGCGGCGCGGACGCGGTTGATGGCCCGCATGTGGAACGCGTGGCCGCCCTCCACGGGGATGCCGCGGTTGTTCATCCCCAGCGTGGTGCCCAGGGTGGCGCTCTCGATGTCGTGCACGGCCACGGCGTTGCCGCCAAAGAGGGCGCCCACGAACCCCTCGCGGATGAACCACGCCAGCGTGTCGCGGCCGCGGGAGTGCAGCACGGCGGGCCCCACCACCCAGATGAAGTGCCCGCCCCGCTCGCGCTCGTCCACGAGGATGCGCGCCATCTCGCCGTAGTCCGTCGGCTTTTCGCGGCTCACCTCGGACGACATGAACTTGAATTCGCCCTCGGGGCCCACGTCGCCCTCCGCGCCCATCAGCCCGCTGGCGTGGACGAAGATCCCCTCGCTGCCGTCCTCGGCAAAGCCCATGGCCACGGGCTGCCCGGCGCGCACGTAGCGGCCTTCCAGGACGCGCGGGACGCCGTCGGGGTCCAGCACCAGGGCGCTGTCCATCCGCGGGTCGCGGGGCAGCTTCCAGGCGCCGGTCTGCAGCTTGACGTAGGTGGGCAGGTTGGTCGTGGAGAAGAAGCCCTCGGGAAGCACGCCGTCCGCCGGGGCGGGAGCAAAGCGGGCCGCGGGGGCGCCGGAGAAGCGGGGCTGCGAAAAGTCGGGTGCCCGGTACATGCGCTTGGAAAGACTCAGGGAACGAGGTCGCGCGATCGGGCCCGAAACTAGCCGATGGAGGGCTCCGGGAACAAGGCGGGGGCCCCGGCCCTTTCGCGCGGGGGGCAAAGGGTCCAGATTCGTTGCCCTCAACATCCAGGGACCCACCACGTTTGGCCGGAGGAGGCTGAGCTGCCTAAGAAGTGGACCATCGACGATTCCCGCGAGCTGTACAACGTGGAGGGCTGGGGAATCGGCTACTTCGACATCAACGACCGGGGCCACGTCACCGTGAGCCCCGCCAAGGCGTCCGGCCCCGCGCTGGACCTGTTCGAGATGGCGATGGACCTGGAGGCGCAGGGCGTGGGGCTGCCCCTGCTGCTGCGCTTCAGCGACATCCTGCGCACGCGGATCGAGACGCTGGGCGACCGGTTCGCCACGGCCATCAAGGAATACGGCTACGAGGGGGGCTACACCACGGTGTACCCCATCAAGGTCAACCAGCAGCGCCACGTGGTGGAGGAGATCGTCGAGTACGGCGAGCGCCACGGGGTGGGGCTGGAGGTGGGCTCCAAGCCGGAGCTGCAGGCCGTGCTGGCCCTGCACGAGCGCACGGACCACCTGATCGTGTGCAACGGCTACAAGGACGAGGAGTTCATGCGGCTGGCCCTGATGGGCCAGAAGCTGGGCCACAAGGTGCTCATCGTCATCGAGAAGATCAGCGAGGTGGAGGTGCTGCTGCGCGTGGCGGCGGAGATGGGCGTGGAGCCCAACGCCGGCGTGCGCATCAAGCTCAGCGCCACGGGCGCGGGCCGGTGGAGCGAGACGGCGGGCGAAAAGAGCAAGTTCGGGCTCAACAGCGCCCAGCTGGTCAAGGTGATCGACATGCTGGAGAACGCCGGCAAGCTGGGCGCGCTCAAGCTCATCCACTTTCACCTGGGCTCGCAGATCCCCGACATCCGTAACATCAAGCTGGCGATGACGGAGGTGGCGCGGTACTACGTGGAACTGCGCCAGCTGGGCGTGAACGTGGAGTACGTGGACGTGGGCGGCGGGCTGGGCGTGGACTACGACGGGTCGCGCAGCACCAGCGCGGCCAGCGTGAACTACTCCATGCAGGAGTACGCCAACGACATCATCTACTCGCTGGCCGAGGCGTGCCGCGAGAACGAGGTGCCCATGCCGCACGTGATCAGCGAGAGCGGCCGGGCGCTCACGGCGCACCACGCGCTGCTGCTGATCAACGTCATCGACCTGGAGACGCAGAGCCCCGAGAAGCCGGAGCCGGTGGCCGAGGACGACCACGCGCTCATCCACGAGCTGGCGGGCGTGTACCGCGAGCTGGACGCCCGGCGCGTACACGAGGTGTACCACGACGCCACGTTCCTCAAGGAGCAGATGGTGGTGCACTTCAACTCCGGCACGCTGTCCCTGCGCGAGCGGGCCAACGGCGAGCGGTACTGGCTGGCCATCATGAACCGCGTGGCGCAGCTGGCCGCGCGGGACCCGGAGGAGTACGAGGACATCCTGCCGGAGCTGGAGGCCATCCTCATCGACCGGTACTTCTGCAACTTTTCGCTCTTTCAGTCGCTGCCGGACAGCTGGGCCATCGACCAGCTGTTCCCCATCATGCCCATCCACCGGCTGGACGAGGAGCCCACGCGCCGCGGCACGCTGCAGGACGTCACGTGCGACAGCGACGGCAAGATCGACCACTTCGTGGGGTGGAAGAAGGCCAAGCCCAGCCTGGAGCTGCACCCGTTCCGGCACGGTGAGCCGTACGTGCTGGGCATCTTTCTGACGGGTGCGTACCAGGAGATCCTGGGCGACCTGCACAACCTGTTCGGCGACACCAACGCCGTGCACATCCGGCTCACGGAGACGGGATACGAGATCGGCGACCTGGTGCACGGCGACACGATCACCGAGGTGCTGAACTACGTGCAGTTCAACACGCAGGACCTCATCAGCACCTTTCGGCGCAAGATCGCCAACGCCGGCAGCCGCATCACCCGCGCGGAGGCCAACGCCTTCATCGCGGACTACATCGCCGGGCTGGCGGGGTACACGTATCTCGAGGGAGAAGCGTAGGGTCCGCTTCGCGGGGTACGAAGGTACGGGGTACGAAAGTACGGAACGGACGAGGGCGGGCTCCCTGGTGGGGAGGCCCGCCCTTTCGTTCGCCTTGGAAAGAAGTGGACGGCACCGGATACGGGGTACGTCTCCCCGCGGTCTCGCGTCGACGGCGGCGTGAGCGTCAGGACGTAAACCGTTGCAATGACTGGATTCGGTTCACATCGGGCCGCATAGGAGCGATCTGCTTGGGTCCGGTGCCGGACGAGGTTTTGGGGAGGGCTTTACAGGGATGAAAGTGTACGTTAGCGTTCGTCAGCAACGTGCACTTGGAAACGGAGACCTTCCCATGCCTGCCAAGAAGAAACTGCCGTGGCGTGCCATCGTAACGAGCTCGGAAGAACAGGTTGGCCGGATCAACCGCCAGGAGGCGCGAAAGATCTTCCAGGAGCTGAGGGAGCTGCGGGAAGCACGAAAAGCCCTCGCGCGACAGCGAGCGAGGTCGGGGGGCGTGGACCGGGAGCCGTGACGAGCAGCCGACGCTGGCGCCCTCGCAGGAGGGGCTACGCGCGGAGCGTCTTTGTGAACTGCCCGTTCGACGACGAGTATCAGCCCCTGTTCCGGGCGCTCGTGTTCACGATTCACCAGTGCGGACTTTGGGCTCGGTGCGCTCTGGAGGGTGAGGACAGCGGGGAGGAGCGCATCCGCAAGATCAAGCGGATCATCCGCGAGTGCCGCTACGGCATCCACGACATCTCCCGGGTGGAATTGGACGGGGCACACCAGCTGCCGCGCTTCAACATGCCGCTGGAGCTGGGCTTGTTCCTGGGTGCGCAGGAGTTCGGGGACGACGAGCAGGCACGAAAGCAGTCGCTGGTACTGGACGCGGAGCGATACCGCTATCAGAAGTTCTGCTCCGATATCGCCGGACAGGACATCCGTGCGCACGAGGGCGATCCCGCAAAGCTCATCGCCGCGGTGCGGGCAATGCTCTCGACGGCCCTGGACGGAGAAGGGCGTATCCCCGGCCCTTCCGCGATCCACAAACGGCTCGCTGAGTTCGATGCCGATCTTCCCGCCGCGAGCCGCCAGATGCATGTAGGTGTGGCCGAGCTCGAGTTCGCGGAGTTCCGCTTTCTCATGGAGGAGTGGCTCACGGCCAACCCGCTGTGATCCAGGGCTACTCCGCCACGGCGTAGGCCATGTTGCCGTTCACGGAGTACGAGAGCGGGCGACGCAGAGCCCCGCGCAGCACCGCCTCGAGGGCGGCCGCCGCGCGGGGCTCTGCCGTTTCGCCCTGGCGGTGCAGAAAGCGCAGGTAGCGATCGCCCAGCCGGCCGTTCTCCACGAGCGACGTGAGGAAGAGCGCGCCGTCCGGCAGCAGCAGCGACTCCAGGCTGGCCGCCAGCGGACCCGCGTCCGCGAACAGGTGGAGCATGCCCATGCTCATCACCGTGCGAAATGCGCCGGGGCGAAAGGGCAGGTCCAGCAGGTCCGCCTGGAGAAGGACGACCTGCGGCGGCAGCCGCTTTCCGCCGCCCAGCAGGCGCTCGCGGGCGCGGCGCAGCATTCCCAGCGACTGGTCCAGCACCACGATGGGGCGCGTGGGCGCGGCGAGGTACGCGTCCGCCGTCAGCAGCAGCGTACCACATCCGGCGTCCAGGAACCACCCGCCGGACGCGGACTCCACCGCCCGCCGCGCGAACCGCCGGTAGTCCGCCGGCGACGATCCCCACGCGATCCGGTTGTACAGCCGGCTGCCGATCATCCGGTCGTACGCTCGCGCGCGGCCGTCGTACGCGTGGCCGGCCGTACCCTCCGGCAGCACGGAGAACAGCCCGTCGTCCAGCTGACGGAGCGGTCGCTCGTCGGCGAGGACGTCGCCGATCCACTTCGCCGCCTCTGAATTGGAGGCCACGGCGGCTACTCCGCGTACGCGGCCCAGGCGCGCGCGCCGGCGACGGCACGGCGCCAGCCGGCGAGCAGGGACGCGCGCGCGGCGTCGTCCGCGGCGGGTTGGAAGACGGTCTCGTCCGGTCGCGCGGCGTGGAACTCCTCCGGCGACGCCCAGAAGCCCGTCGCGAGCCCCGCGAGGCCGGCCGCGCCGCGCGCTGTCATCTCCACCATGGAGGGCCGGCGGACGGGCACGCCCAGCACGTCTGCCTGGAACTGCATCATCCAGTCGTTGGCCGTGGCGCCGCCGTCCACGCGCAGCTCGGGAAGGCGCACCCCGGCATCGCCCTCCATGGCCTGCGCCACGTCGTGCGTGCCGTACGCCATGGCCTCCAGCGCCGCGCGGGCCAGGTGGGCGCGCCCCGTCCCCCGCGTAAGGCCCACGATCGTCCCCCGCGCCTCGGGCACCCAGTGCGGCGCGCCCAGCCCCGTGAAGGCGGGGACCAGGTACACGCCGTCGTTGCTTTCCAGCGAGCGCGCCAGGAACTCCGTCTCGGCCGCGTTCTCCACCAGGCGCAGGGCGTCGCGCAGCCACTGCACGGCCGCCCCGGCGATGAAGATGCTCCCCTCCAGCGCGAACGCCCGCTCGCCGCGGGGACCGCACGCGGCCGTCGTCAGCAGGCCGTGGCGCGACTCCACGGGCTGGTCACCCGTGTGGACGAGCAAAAAGGCGCCCGTTCCGTACGTGTTCTTCCCTTCCCCCGGCGCCCAGCAACCGTGGCCGTAGAGCGCCGCCTGCTGGTCGCCCGCGATGCCGGCCACGGGCACCTCGGCCTCGAACGCGGCGCCGGCCGTCGTCCCGTAGACCTCCGACGAGGCGCGCACCTCCGGCAGCACGGCCGCGGGGACGCCGAACAGGTCCAGCATGGCCGGGTCCCAGGTGCCCGCGCGCAGGTCGTACAGCAGCGTGCGCGACGCGTTCGTGGGGTCCGTCAGGTGCAGCCGGCCGCCCGTAAGGCGCCAGACGAGCCACGTGTCGATGGTGCCCGCGGCCAGCTCGCCGGCCTCGGCGCGGCGGCGCGCGCCGGGTACGTGGTCCAGCAGCCACGCCAGCTTGGTGGCGCTGAAGTACGGGTCGATGACGAGCCCCGTGCGCCGGCGGACGTCCGGCTCGTGGCCGGCGTCCTTGAGAGCGCGGCAGGCGTCGGCTGTGCGGCCGTCCTGCCACACGAGGGCGCGGTGGATGGGGCGGCCCGTGCGCCGGTTCCAGACGACGATGGTCTCGCGCTGGTTGGTGATGCCGATTCCCGTGAGCCCGTCCAGGCCCGTGCCCGCGTGCGCGGCGGCCACGCGGGCCACGCGGCGGGTCACGTCCCAGATCTCCTCCGCGTCGTGCTCCACCCAGCCGGGACGGGGAAAGTGCTGCGTGAATTCGCTGTACGCGCGCCCCCGCACCGCGCCGTCCCGGTCGATGACCAGGCAGGTGACGCCGGTGGTGCCTTCGTCGATGGCGAGGATCATGGATTCGCGGCAGGTGGGACGTGGATCGGCCGATCGTGCGGACGCGGACATCCTACGGCGAGGCGGGGCGCGTGGCTATGGGGGTGGGATGGAAGGCAGATTCGGGGCACGGGGCAAGATGGAAGGGATCACGGCTGCCCCCCAGCCCCGGCGATTGAAATCGCGGCACCGAAAACGTGATGTCGGCCTTCGCCGACGGGTCGAGCGCGGGCGAGTGCCGTGAGCGAGGCTGGGGTTCAGGCAGCCGGAGGTAGGGATCAACCCTGTGGCGAGGCAACTGCCGGGGATGGATCTTCCGTCATCGTACGCTCCAGGGTGGCGTTGAGGCGACCCGTCCGGTGATGCTCCTCCTGCCGATGCACGTAGCGGCGCACCATCGGCACGTCGCGCTCGGCCACGGAGAACGCACCGTACGCTCCCTGCCACTTGAAAAAGGCGCCCGGCGCGATCTGGTCATTCACCAGGCGCGACGAGACGCCCTTCATCTGCTTGAGCAGATCCGAGATGGATACGGACGGCGGATACTTCAGAAGCACGTGAACGTGATCCTCGATTCCGCCGATGGCGATCGCCTGTGCGCCGAGCCGATGCGCTTCGCCCTGGATGCACTGGTACAGGCGCGGCCGCATCTCCCGCGTGATCAACGGCAGGCGATCCCACGTGGCCCACACGAGGTGTACGAACAGACGGACAAACGGTTCGCGCATCGCACCCTCCCATGCTCGAATCCACCTGTGGACACCACGCGAATCACGCACGGGACCCGCCCTGCCCCGACCTGTCGGCGAAGGCCGACATCACGTTTTCGGAGCCGCGACTTCAGTCGCCGGGGCTGGGGGCCGGCCTGCTTGCCTCTTCGCCGTCCTCCCCTACCCCGCCCGCTCCAGCGTGCCGAAGCCGTAGCGCCAGCCGAAGCGCTCGATGAGCTCCAGCATGCGCACGACGGGCAGACCCATCACGGAGAAGTAGTCCCCGTCGATGCCCTCCACCAACGCGCTGCCAAAGCCCTGGATGCCGTACGCGCCCGCCTTGTCCATGGGCTCGCCCGTGTCCACGTACTGCTCGGCCGCGCGCGCGTCCAGCGTGCGAAAGCGCACCCGCACGCGCTCCAGCGCGCTCTCCACGCGCCCCTTGTGCGCCACGGCCACGCCCGTGCACACCTCGTGTTCGCGGCCGGAAAGGCGCGTGAGCATCTCGATGGCATGCGCGCGGTCGCGGGGCTTGCCCAGCACCTCGCCGTCGATCACCACGATGGTGTCGCTGCCGATCACCAGCGCCTCCCGCCGATCCGCGGCGATCTTGAGCGACTTTTCACGCGCAAGGCGCTCGGCGTGCTGCGGCGGCGTCTCGCCGTGCAGGTAGCTTTCGTCGATGTCGGCGGGCACGGTCTCGAACTCCAGGCCCAGCCGGCCGATGAGCTCGGCGCGGCGGGGGGACTGCGAGGCCAGCACCAGGCGCGGCGGCATCTGCGGATCGGAAATCGACATCGGAAGAATCAGCGTTCCAGGATCAGGGTGACGGGGCCCTCGTTCAGCAGCTCCACGTCCATCATCGCGCCAAACTCGCCCGTCTGCACGGGGCGGCCGGTGGCGCGCAGCATCTGCAGAAAGCGCTCGTACAGCGGGATGGCCACCTCCGGCCGCGCGGCCTCGATGAAGCTGGGGCGCCGTCCCTTGCGCGTGTCGCCGTACAGCGTGAACTGCGACACGACGAGCAGCCCGCCGTCGACGTCCTCGACGGAGCGGTTCATCTTGCCCTCGTCGTCGGGAAAGATGCGCAGGCCCACGACCTTGTCGGCCATCCAGGCCAGCGCCTCGTCCGTGTCGCCGTCCGTGAAGCCCGTGAGCAGCAGCAGCCCGCGGCCGATCTCGCCCGTGACACGTCCGTCCACCGTCACCTTCGCGCGGGAGACGCGCTGGAGGACGATGCGCATCAGCGCGCCCCTCCCGGGACCGCCACCAGGGACGGCGGAGTCGGGCGGACGGCGGGATCGGGCAGGGACCTGGTGTCGTCGCGCATCGTCTGGATCGGCTCGCGTGCTCAGGGCGATTTGAGCGGGAAGATACACGCGGGCGGGGCGGCGGCAAACGGGGGCCCTCACCCGCTCGCTGTCGCTCGCACCCTCTCCCGCAAACTGCGCGGGAGAGGGTATATACTTCGAACAGGGCGCGGTGCGCGACGCGGAGACCGTGCGTGCACGCGATTCTCCCCCCTCCCCGTCGGGCCACCGCGGGCGCGGCAGACCGCCAGCCGGGGTGCACGAACGGTGGTTTTCCGTCCTCCGCGCCTGAAACCCGCCCCTGTCTCCATCCGTTTCTTCCGCGGCGGGCGCGCCTTTCCCTTGGCGCGCGCGGGGGCTAACGTTAGGGCCGCAGTGCTCGCCCGCCGCAGTCCCGCATCCACCCTCCAATTCCGAGCCTTTCCGCGCCCATGCAGCTTCGCCGAGTGGTCTGGGCCGTCCTCGCCCTGCTGCTGACGTGGGTCCGCGTGGCGGACGCGCAGACGCGCACGGTGGTGATCGTCTACGACGACTCGGGCAGCATGGGCAACCCGCAGGCGCCCAACGCCCGCTGGCGCGACGCCAACTACGCCCTGCAGACCCTTACCGGCCTGCTGTCGCCCCGCGACGCGCTCACGGTGGTGCGCATGAGCGCGCCCACGCAGCCGAAACCCGTCGACCTGCGCGACCAGGCGGGGCAGATCACCGCCATCCGCACGGCGCCACATCGCGGGCAGGAAACGCCGTACGCGGCCGTGGAGACGGCCATGCGCGTGCTGGAGCAGGCCGCCGACCGCGAGGCGCAGTCCGGCGGGCCGGCCTCGGAAAAGTGGCTGATCATCGTCACGGACGGCGAGTTCAGCCACGCGGACTCGGCCACGGTGCAGGGCGTGCAGCAGGACATCCGCCAGTTCGTGCAGCGCACGGGCACGCGGACGGCCATCTTTCTCCTCGCCGGCGTGCAGTCCACCGCGGCGGACCTGTGGGTCTCCGACGGCCAGGCGCGGCGCTACGAGGCGCCCGACCGCTCGCAGATCGTGGAGCAGATGCGGCGCATCGCGGCCGACATCACCTCGCGCAGCGACACGCCGCCGCCCATCCGCTACGACGGCGCCACCGTCACCCTCACGACGGAGTTCCCCCTGCGCCGCGTGACCGTCCTGCAGCACGGGCGCGATCCCGGAGCGCTGGCCGTGCTGCGCGGCGCGCGCGTGGAGCGCAGCGACCTGGCCCTTCCGGCGGCGCTGGAGCTGGGGATGCCGGCGCGTTCGGGGAGCCCCGTCTACGGGCGCATCCACCACCTGGGGGGGACCGGCGCCATCCCGGCCGGGACGGTGACCCTCACGTTCGACCGCCCCGTGGACGCGTCCACCGTGCAGGTGCTGCCGGAGGTGGACGCGCGGCTGGCCGTCTGGCTGGCGGACGCCGCCGGCCGTCCCCTGCCCGGCCCCGTGCCCACGGTCTGCGCCGGCGAGCCGTTCCTCGTCCGCGGGACGCTGCTTTCGCCGCGCGGCGACACGCTGCTGGGCCGCGTGCGCGCGGGCGGGCCCTTCCGCATGGAGGCGGCCTACTCGGGCCGCACGCTGCCCATGAACTCTGCCCGGGGCGGCGTCTTCCAGGCGTCCGCCCCCGCCGCGCTGGGCGACGGCACGCTCTCCGTCTCGGCCGAGTATCCCGGCTACTTCCACTACCGTTCGCCGATCCTGACCCTGCGCGGCCAGGAGTGCCGCCCGCGCGCCCTGGGCTGGCGCGGGACGGCGCCGTGGTCCGCCAAGGTGACGGAGCTGGACGAGGCGCCGCCCATCGACGTCGTCCCCACGGTGGACGGCGCGGCGGTGCCCGCGGCGGAGCTGGACCGCTGGACGCTGCGGCGCATCGACGGCGGCAAGCTTCCCATCGACATCACGCGCACGGCGGAGGGCTGGCGCCTGCGTCCGCACACGCGCTGGGGCCTGGCCTGCTGCACGCCGACGGGCGACATCCGGGTCGAGCTGGAGGCCAAGTCGCCCAACCCGCGCGAGGCGGCCATCCGCCGCACCCTCCAGCTGCGGGTGGAGGACGTGGGCTTCTGGGCCAAGTGTGGATGGCTGGTGATGCTCGTGCTCGCCATCGTCCTGCTGGCGACGTACATCTTCCTGCTGCTGCGCAAGCGGCGGTTCAGCCGGGGGAGCGAGATCGTGTACGAGCGCATCACGCCGCTGGCGCGCGGCCGGCCGCAGACGGAGGCGCTGCCTGGAAAGAGCTGGCTCGTGCGGATGCTGCTGCCCACGCCGGCGGAGCGCACGACAGTGGTGGAGGTGACGTTCGAGGCCGGCACGCGCCGCGGCCACATCGTCATCCCGCCCGCGGCGCAGACGGAGCAGATGTACGTGGCCGGCGAGCGCATCGAGGATCCAGGCCGCCGCCCCGTGCGCCTGGCCCAGGGCGACGCGCTGGAGATTCGGCGCGACGGCGGCCGGCGCGACGTCTACACGTACCAGGTGCACTGAGCGATCCTACGCTTCGTGCACGGGACGGAAAAAGACGGGCTCACACGGCACTTCGTGAGCGGCACTGCGTGAACGGTGAAAAGCGGTTGACCCGTGCCCAGCTCCTTCTCGTTCCACCGGTACAGGGGTGGCCCGTGCCCGGACCAACCGTTCACGAAGTGCCGTTCACGCAGTGCCGTGTGAGATGCAGTTGCCGTTTACCCGGTGAGAGTTTTCCGCACGCCCAGGATGACGCGCGCGGTGATGCATAACGGGGTCCCCGCACCCCTCTCAAGGAGACGCTCCCAAATGGCAGAAGTACCGACCCTGCTGATCGGCCTGGGCGGCATCGGCTCCCGCGTGGTGGACACGGTGTACGGGTGGATCCCGCCCGAGCGCCGCCAGCACGTGGCCGCGCACGCGTTCGACACCAACGTCAACGACATCGGCAAGCTGCGGAACCTGCAGGGCATGGTCACGCAGACGAGCGAGCGCTGGACGGTGGGCCAGTACCTGCACCGCGCCGACCCGCTCGTGAAGGAGTGGTTTCCCTGGGAGCAGCCCGAGCTGCAGCGCAAGCTGCTCACGGAAGGCGCCGGGCAGATTCGCGCCGTGAGCCGCCTGGGCTACCGCGCGGCCATGGAGACGGGGCACCTGCACGGGCTGGAGCGGCAGATCGCCACCATCTTCCGCGCGCGGGGCGAGGAGCAGATCAACAGCGTGCGGGTGATGATCATCAGCTCGCTGGCGGGCGGCACGGGCGCGGGCATCTTCCTGCAGACGGCCATGTACCTGCGCGAGCTGTTCGAGGTGAGCTTCGGACGCAGCAACGTGCTCGTCCGCGGCGCGTTCGTGCTCCCCGACACGCTCATCAAGTCGCGCGTGCTGGACGAGAACGAGTGGGACAACGTGCGCGCCAACGGCTACGCCAGCCTCAAGGAGCTCAACGCCATCACGCTCAACGCGGCCGGCGTGCACTCCCAGGTCACCATCGAAATGGAGTACCGCCCAGGACAGACGGACGCCTACGGGCGGCAGAGCCTGGCCATCACCCCGCGCCAGCTGCCGTACGACTTCGTCTTTTTGTACGACTTCGAGAACACGCGCGGCGAGAACCTGGGCCACTTTGGCCACTACGCGGACCAGGTGGCGCAGACGGTCTACCTGCAGCTGTTCACGCCCATCGCGGCGGGCAACTTCAGCCAGGAAGACAACCAGATCCTGGGATTGATCGGCAACCAGGGGCGCAGCCGGTACTGCGGCGCCGGCGTGGCGCGGCTGCTGTACCCGTACACGGACGTGGTGGAGTACGCGGCCCTGCGCTGGGCCACGGACGCCCTGAGCGACCAGTGGCTCAAGCTGGACGGGCAGTTCGAGGCGGAGTACCGCCAGTACGAGCGCGACCTGCAGGGCGGCGTGGCGCGGGAAGAGCCCAGGCTGGCCGCGCGCTACACCTGGCTGCTGGACAACCTGGCCTCGGGCGACCGGCCCGACCCGTTCTTCCAGGAAATCTTCCGCAGCACGCGCATCCTGGACGAGAAGGGGCGGCCCACGGACCCCAAGGCGGGGCTGTTCCTTGCCGCCGTGGAGGCGGAGATCGAGCGCGTGCTGCGCGAGGACCAGACGCTGGCACAGGCCGAGGCGGACTGCCGCATCGACGAGGGGCGCCTGGGCGACAAGGACCGCGTGCGCCACGAGGTCATCCGCGTGGAAGAGGCGCTGCTCACGTACCAGCAGCACGTCACGCGGGCCGTGAACGAGTACAAGGTGTTCCTGCTCAACCAGGTGCTGCTGCAGGACTGCGATACGCCCAACGGCATGCAGGGGCAGGACTACCGCATCAACACGTGGATGCTGGGCAAGCCCGAGCCCCTGCACCCCGTGGCCGCGCGCTACGTGCTCTACCAGCTGTCCATCGCCCTGGACGAGCGGGTCCGCGCGCTGACGGCAGAGAACGAGCAGCTGCTGACGAGCATCCGCCGCTACGAGCAGACGTTCGACCTCCCCGAGACGGAGGGCCAGGTGGAGACGGCGGAAGACCGCGTGCGCCGCGCCCTGGAGCAGCCGTTCTACAAGGCCGTCATCCGCAACGAGTTCCGCGAGCTGCGCGACGAGTACCTGGACAAGTCGCAGCGCCAGCTTCGCTCGCTCAGCCGCTACAAGCTGGACCGGCTGAAGGAGCTGGTCTTCGCGGCGCTGCAGAAGGGCATCCGCGAGATGCTGGACGAGTGGGAGCGCTACTTCCGCAACCTGCGCGAGACCCGCAACCACCTGCTGGACGAGCTGAACCAGCGGGGCGTGGAGCACGAGCGCGCGGGCGATCCCACCAGCCAGTTCGTCCTGGCGGGCAGGGCGCAGAAGGAGCAGCTGTGGGACGGCATCCGCATGGGCCTCGTGAGCCGCGCCATGCCGGTGGAGATCGCCCGGCAGATCTACCTGGGCCACTACCGCCGCTACTGCGAGCGCTCGCGGGGCGGGCGCGTGGCCGAGCTGCGGCCGGAGCGCACGGAGCAGCTGTTCCGCGACGACGTGCTGGCGTGGTGCCGCAACGAGGTGACCAAGCAGGACGCCCTGCAGCTCAACGTGGTCCGCGCGCTGCGCAAGGAGGCGGAGCTGGCGGGGATGGACGACGCGGCGCCGCACGTGGCCAGCCGCATCGGGCAGATGACCAACCTGGCGCGCCCGTGGGTCCCCGAGGTGTCGAATTCCGCCGAGATCCACTTCTGGGGGATGCACCCGGACGCCACGCAGGAGCTGGGCGGCGGGGAACGGAACGAGCTGTTCGGCTCGCAGCTGCTGGACGACCCGGCGTTCAGCCCGTACCAGGTGGTGCGCTACCGGGCACACTACGGGCTCAAGGTGGAGGACTTCCCGAAGTTCTCGTCCGGAGACCCGGCCGTGTCGCTGCCGTCGGGCGCGTACTTTCGCGCGTACGACGACCGCATCCAGCGGCTCAACACCGTGGGCAACACCGTCACGCCGCACCTGGACAAGCGCTGGCACCTGCCGGCCTTCATGCCGGACCTGAACCCGCGCAAGGTACAGGAGGACGAGGAACGCATCGACCGGGCGTGGCTGCTGGGGCTCATCCACGGCTTTCTGCGCGTGGTCGAGCGCGACATGCAGCCCGTGTGGGAGTTCTCGCGCGAGGGCAAGCTCAGCCCCGTCGTCACGCGGGGGGCGCCCACGCCGGGCCGGCTGTACGCCCTGCACGACGCCCTGCATCACAATCCCGCCATCGTGCAGCACACGGTGGAGCGGGCCGAGGCGGAGCAGGAGCAGGACCGCGCGCGCAGCCCGCAGGACATCGGCCCGCACCGCTTCGTCACGGGATGCCTCAAGCCGCCGGCGCTGGGCGGGGCGACCAACGTCTTCGACCTGGTCTGCCGCTACGGCGAGGGCGCGGCGGCCAACCCGGAGCTGGAGCGCGAGCAGGAGGAAACGCTGGGGCTGCTGCTGAACGAGATCGAGGCGTACTTCATCCGCTTTCACGGCCCGCAGCAGGGCCGGACGGCGCGCGAGGGGGCGGCGGCGTTCATCGAGCGGCTGGCGGCCGAGGCGCCCACGTACGCCAGCGCGGACCGTGACGGCTATCACTTCCAGCACTGGTCGTCCATCGTCCAGGCCAAGCTGGGACAGCTGCGCGGCCAGTAGGCGGATGAAGACGTTCCTCGTCGACCTGCACGGGGGGCTGGCCCGGCTGCGGCCCGCCGGCCCCCTGCTGTACCCGTACCGCGCGGACGGCACGCTGGAGGTGATGCTGGAGGCGGGCCGCCGCGAGCCGCGCGAACTGGCGGAAGCCATCCGCGCATCACTGCTGCGCGACTGGCAGCCCCGCGTGCAGCTCATCTTTCTCGTCGACCTGGCGAACGGCGGATTGACGGAGCCCATCGGCCGGCTGCGGGCGGAGCTGGTGGGCACGCTGGCGGCGCGGGGCATCCAGCCGGCGCGGACCATCGTCGTGGCGCTGGACGCCCTGCAGCGCGAGGCCGACACGGGCATCCCCGAGGAGCCGGCGGCCCGCGCGGCGTGGGAGCGGGACGCGCGCGCCTTCCACGCGGAGGGCGCGCCGGCGCTGCGGGACGTGCTCGTCCTCCGTTTTCCCCTGCGCCGCGCGCCAGAACCCGTCTTTCAGCAGCACCTGGTGCAGCTCGTCTACCTCGTGGCGGCGCTGGTGGAGCTGGAGGAGGGAACGGAGGTGCGGCGCGAGCGGCTGTACACGGTGGATTCCGTGGCCCTGGACGCGGGCGAGGTGCGCGCGTGGATGGCGGACTACGCGCGGTGCCTGGACCACGCGCGGCGGGGGGTGGAGCAGGCCCTGGCGCACCCCGAGCCCGTGGAGCTGGCGCTCATCAAGGACGCGGACTGCGGCTGCTCGCGGGTGCTGGAGACGCTGGAGATCGGCCAGAAGACCTACGGCGCCCTCCGCGAGTCCGACGACGTGGCGGGGTGGCGCCTGTGGTGGCAGGACACGGGGCGCCGGCTGGAGGCCCATGCCCGCGCGGGCGAGGAGGTGGTGCACGGCTGCATGCGCGACTGGCGCGGCCGCGACTTCGAGACGACGACGCGCATGGTGCCGTCCATCGTCGACACGGCGGCGGAGCTGCGCGAGCGGTTGTTCGCCACGCGGCGCGCCCTGGCGAAGGAGACGCAGCCGCGGCGCGAAACGCCGGACTGGGAGACGGAGATGCTGCGGCTTACGCCGCGGGTGCACGCGGCCATCGAGGCGCGCCCGCGGCCGCAGGCGTTCTGGGTGTTCACGGCCGCCTTTTTCGTCCTGCTGACGCTGCCCCTGCTGCTGGCCATGGGGCGCGGGACGGCGGGGCGCGTGGACACGGCCGTGCTCGTCCTGGTGGGCGGCGCGGGCGCCGCGTGGTGGGTGCTGCGGAGGCTGGGCGAGCGCCTGCACGACGAGACGCACCTGGCGCAGGAGCGCGGCCGCGAGATCAGCAAGGAGACGCACCTGCAGGTGGACCGCCGCAAGCGCCACCTGTCCGCGCTGTGCGCCGTGGAGGTCGCGCGGCGCAACGACGCCGTGGCGCAGGAGGCCGCCCGCGCGTACGGAGAGCGCAGCCGGCTGCTCAAGCACCACCAGCGCGAGCTGGCGCAGCACCGCGAGCGCGCCGTGCGCGTGGCGCAGGCCGCCGCCCTGGGCGCGCCAGCGGACGGGTCGAGCTCCGTGAATCCGTCCGCCTCCGCCGGATCCGCTTCGATGGACGCGGACGAGGCGCCGCCCCCGCCGGCGGCGTTGCAGGTGGACCAGCCGCCGCACCTGAACGCCGTCTACGCGCCGGCCCTGTGCGCCGGCATCCCCCGCGACCGGCCGTACGAGGTGCGGGTGCGCTCGGGGGCGCTGGTCATCCGCCGCGCGTCGGCCCGGCTGCGCGGGCTGCAGTACGTGCTGCTGGGCGACGACATCCTCTACCGTCCCGTGCGGGGCACGCCCGCGGGCGGCCCCCCGGCGGACGCCCCGGCTTGATCCGCCGCCCATGATCTGGTCCCTCCTCGGCACCCTCGCCGGCCTCGGGTTCATCCTGTGGGCGCTGGCCAACGCCAACCGCCCGCGCGCCGTTCGCCACCGGCAGGCGTGGGCGCCCGTCCTGGCCTTTCTCGTCACGGCCGTGCTCGTCTACGCGCTGCTGCGCGTGGGCGGCCCGCTGGGGCGCGAGTGGGCGCGGTGGACGGGCGAGGCGGACCGGCTGCTGGCCCGGTCCGGCATCCGCATCCGCGCCGGCGCGGCCATCTCGCTGGCCGTGAACCTGTTCATCCTCTCCGCCTGGCTCGTCCTCAAGCGCGTCGTCAACACGGTGCTGGCGCTGCTGGAGCGGTGGATGCGCGGCTTTGGCGTCTTTCCCGCGTACGACGAGCATCCCGAGCAGGGCGTGGTGCTCAAGGCGGAGTGGATCTACCCCGGCATGCTCTTTCGCGCGGCGGGGTGGACGGCCGGCGTGGGCTTCCTGGTGCTGACGGTGATCTCGGCGCTGGTGACGGACATCCCCTTCATCGCCCTGCCGCACCTGCCGGCCCTCGCCACCATCCTGCTGCTGGAGACGGGGTGGTACCTGGGGGGCCAGCTGCCGGTGGAAGAGGCCGGCGGCGTGCGGGGCCACGGCGTGCTGCGCCGGGGCACGGGCGACTACACCGCGCTGTGGGAGGAGTACCAGCGCGTGTGGCCGGACCACGTGCTGGCCGCGTCGTCCGCCGTGCGGCTGGCGCCCACGCCCGCCGCGGCCATCGCGCGCCCCCGCCTGCCGGACGAGGGGGACGAGACGCAGCAGGCCGTCACGGGCGCGTGGCACGACCTGGTGGCCGCCGGGCATCCCCTGAGCGACGCGCACTACCACGTGCTGGACCAGCTGTGGCGCGGCCGCGACGTGCTGCTGACGGAGGCGGACTACGCCGGCACGGGCCCCGTGCTCTTCGCCTTCATGCAGCGGGTGCTGGTGGACGGCCACACGGTGCTGGTCCTGCTCCCCTCCGGCCGCCGCGCGGACCCCGCCGCCTGCGACGAGGTGGAGGCGTGGATCCGCGACGGGCTGCACGGCGCGTCGGGCGGCGGCACGGCGTGGAGCCTGGCCCGCTTCGACGCGTACCAGCAGCGCAGCGCCGTGCCGGACGTGCTGATCGCCGCGCCGGAGGAATTGCTGGGACGCGGCGTGACGCAGGAGCCGTGGTTCACGCGGCTGCACGCCGTCGTGCTGCTGGAGGGCGCGCGGACGGTGTTCGAGGCGCCCCTGCGCACGGACGCCCTGATGCGCGTCCTTCGCCACCGGCGGCCCGGGCTGCAGCAGGTAGTGCTCAGCGGCGATCGCGCGGCGCTGGAGTCGTCCCTGCGCGACAACTTGGCCGGCAACCCCGGCGAGCACCGTCCCCCGCGCCCGGCACCGGAGAGCGCGTTCGCCGTCGTGTGGAGCCTGGAGTCGCTCCCGGCGGGGCGGGACGGGCGCTTCCAGGACCGCGTCCTCCTCGGTTCCGCGGGCGCGGACCTGGGGGCGGAGATGGTGCTGGCCCTCCCCGCGTGGCGCGACCAGGTGCTGCCCCTGTACGTGGTGGACCAGGAGGGGCTGCCCTGGGCGGAGTACGTGGAGGAGCTGGAGAACCACCGCGCGGGGCTGATGAACCCCGTCCCCGCGAGCGCGCTGGCGGGCTCGGCGCACGAGACGGTGCGCGTCCCCGCCCTGCCCCACCTGCTGCCGCGCCGCGAGCGCGCGTTCGTCCTGGCGCGCGACCGCGACCACAACCTGGTGACGGCCCTGCGCACCTGGCTGCCGCTGGGGACGGAGAGCGCGTTCGTGCACGTGGTCGCGCCGCCGTACCTGCTGCGCGACTACCTGGCCGCCAACCTGGAGTACTTCGCCCAGGCGCCGCTGCTGGCCCTGGCGCCCCGCATCGCGGACAGCCGCCTGGTCGTCGCGCTCACGCTGCTGGAGCGGCTAACGACGGGCGCGCTCACGGAGCACGAGGTGCTGCGCGAGCTGCGGGCCGTGCTTCCCGGCGCGGCGCACGTGGAAGAGGCCATGGCGCGGCTGTTCCGCGACGTGCTCGGCATCGACCCGGTGGAGCTCAACCTGCTGGACGTGCGCAAGCGGACGCGCTACGACGAGGGGCAGGACGCGTTCGTGGACGAGCTGGCGTACCGCCTGTCGCCCGGCATCCGCGAGTACGAGGCGCTGGCGTGGCTGCGGCGCTTCCGCATCGTGGACCGGGGCGAGCACGAGCTGGGGTGGATCGAGCAGGACCGGCTGTACCAGTCGTACCTGCCCGGCCAGGTGCACGCCTTCCAGGGCAAGCCCTTCCGCGTGGAGTGGGTGGACGCCGACAGCGGCATCGTGTGGGTGGACCACGACACGGCGGGCGAGTACGCCGTCTACCGCCCCGTGCGCCGCGTGGACCTCACGGCCGTACGCGCCTCGGAGCAGCGCGCGCACCAGGAGCGCCGCGTCACGGGCGGATGGGCGATCGAGGCGGCCCTCTGCCGCGGCGCCTACCGCGTGCGGACGAGCGGGTACTACGCGTTCACGGGGGACGTGCGGCTGGCGGACGGCGCGGGCGACTTCACGGAGCTGGGCCCGGACCAGGTGCCGGAGCGCGGCTACGCGGACGGGCGGATGCTGCGCCTGCGCTTCACCCCCCTGGGCCCGCTGAACGCCAGGGGACGCGACCGCTTGGCGGACACGCTGGCCGTGCTCTTCCAGGAGGCGTTCCGCACGCTCTTTCCCGAGACGCATCCCTTCCTGCTGGCGTGCGCGCCCGGCTCGGCGGATCGCTGGGCGGGCACCCCGCTCCGCGCGCTGATGCCGCTGCTGGGGGCCGATCCCGATCCGCCTGTGGCCGAAGCGGTGCCAGACGGGCAGACGCGGGGCGCGCCCATCGTCCTCTACTTCCTGGAGGACGCGCACGCGCCACTGGGCCTCGTCCTCTCCCTCTTTGACCGGCGGGCGGACGTGCTGGCGCTGCTGGAGGACCACTTGGCCTGGGTGGTGGAGGACGAGGGGCGCACGGAGGAGAGCTGGCGCCGCCCGAAGCTGGAGCGCGACCGCTACCTGCGCTTTGGCGGCGAGACGCCGCTGGCGGGGCTGGACCTGCCCAACGCGCATGCCGTGCTGCACTCGCTGCTGCAGGGCCGCAACCCGCGGCGGGACGAGCGGCGGGCGTTCTTCCGCGGAGAGCGCGGGGGGATGGACGCGGGCGCCCAGGGCACGCGCCAGTGCGACTTCTGCGGGCGGATGATGCCGGACGCGGATTTCGAGCGCCTGGACGACGGCCGCGAGCGCTGCGCCGACTGCCGGCGGACGGCGGTGGACTCGGTGGATGCGCTCAAGCGCGTGTTCAAGGAGGGCCGGCAGTTCCTCGTGCAGCACCTGGGCGAGAAGATTCGCCGCGACGTGGACGTGGAGTTCGCCAGCGCCGCGCAGGTAATGGAGGCCGCCGGCAAGCCGTTCATGCCGACCAAGGAGTTCGACATCCGCTCGATGGGCATCGCGCGGCGGGACGGCAACGACTTCGCCGTGCTGGTGGAGAACGGCCAGCCGTACCACACCACTCTGGCGGTGATCGTCCACGAGCTTACGCACATCTGGCAGTTCACCTACCTGGACTACGAGCGGATGCAGCAGGAGCACGGCCTGCTGCTCACGGAGGGCCACGCGCAGTGGGCGGCGCTCACGTGCCTGCGCCGCCGCGGCCTGGCGCCGGAGTGGGTGGACGCGGAGGAGCGCCGCGACGACGAGTACGGCCACGGCTATCGGCTGATCCAGGAGTACGAGCGCCGCCACGCGCACCTGGGCGACGTGTTCGACATCCTGCTGCACCTGTACCCGGCGAAGTAGGAGGGGCATCCCGCGGCAGGCGGGGCGCCCCCCTCCCCGACCCTCCCCCACAAACTGCGTGGGGGGAGGGAGTTTTTTCTACCGCGACGCCGCCTCCGGGAGCGGGAACGTGGGCACGGGGCCGGTGCCGCCCTCCGTCGTCCGCACGTCGGTGACGACGCCGTCGCGAAACCAGATGCTCGCCGTGCGCGAGCGAAAGGGCGGCGCGCCGGGAACGAGCCGCGCGTACACCCACAGCTCGCGTCCGTCCGCCGTCGGCTCGCGCGCATCCGGCTCGCCGTTGGCCGTCGCGACTGCCGCCGCCGTCTCGCCGAGCGCCGGCACCGCGATGTCGCGCATCAGGTTGGGCGAAAGCGCGATCGGCGGCTCGTGCGCGCAGGCGCCGCCCGCGAGAAGCAGCGCCGCCGCGAGCACCTTGATTCGTCGTCTCATCATCCCTCGTCGGTGAAAGTCCGTGCAACCGACGATTGGAAGCCGCCCCCGCCCGCCGCGTTGCCTGGGGACTTGTCTTCCTGAGTGGCCCCTCACGGACTCGTCCGCGCAGGATGCACGTGGCCCCGAAGGATCTCGCCTGCCCCGCACGCCCCCCGCGCCGCGACGGATGCCGGTCCGCGTCGTTCACGGCGTGTGGCAGGCGCCAGGCACGGGAGAGCGAGATCCTTCGGTAGGCGCCAGGGATCGTGCGCGGTCGGGATCGCGCGGCGCC
>NZ_DASURI010000473.1:0-5431 GCF_036280135.1 Longimicrobium sp. | reverse complement strand
CCTCGAAGTCCTTCTCCTGGATCATCCGCTCCTGGAACGTGCCCATCTCGTACGGCTGCAGGCGCAGGTCCACCCCGATGTTGCGCCACATCCGCTGCAGGATCAGCGACACGTCGGCCCGGCGCTGGTTGCCCGTGTTGGTGATGAGCGTGAACCGGAACGGCCGCCCGTCCTTGTCGCGGATGCCGTCGCCGTCCGTGTCGCGCCACCCCTTCTGCTCCAGGATCCGCTTGGCCTGGGCCGTGTCGAAGGCCAGGGGCCGCATGCGCTGCGGGTCGTAGATGTCCGTGAAGATGGGCGGATAGGGCCCCGACGCCGGCACCGTGTACTCCTCCATCCGCAGCGTGCGGATGATCCCCTGCACGTCCACGGCCAGCCCCAGCGCGCGGCGGATCTCCGGGTCGGCGAACTGGGGCACCTTGGCCGGGTTGTACGCCACGAACTCCCAGAACCGGCCCTGCTCCCGCTCGAAGTGCAGGTTGGGTGCCTGCTGGCGCAGACCGGGGATCTGGTCGAAGGGGATGTTCCGCGCGAAGTGCACCGTGCCGTTGCGCAGCTCCACCAGCCGCGTGGTCGTCTCGGGGATCACGCGGATGACGAGCCGGTCCAGCCGCGGCTTCGTCGCCGCGTGCTCGTTGGGCACCAGGGTGATGGCCTGCCCGGGCTGCCACGCGCCGATGCGGAACGGCCCGCTCACCACCATGGTCTCCGGCCGGCTGAAGACGCGGTGGGTGCGCATGGCCCCGGGGGCCGTGCCCTGGTACGCGTGGCGGGGGACGATGTGCAGCCCCGAGTCGAAGAGCATCTCGGGGTAGCGGCGCTTGAAGTGGAAGGTGACGGTGCTGTCGTTCTCCGCCACCACCGAGTCGATGTCGGCCACGTTCTCCTGCCGGGGCGACGCCAGCTCCCGGCTGGCGTACATCTCGTACGTCCAGGCCACGTCCTGCGCCGTGATGGGCTGGCCGTCGGACCACTTGAGCCCGCTCTTCATCCGGTAGCGCAGGGCCGTGGAGTCCGGCCCCACGTACTCGTAGTTCCACGCGGCGGCCATGGGCGACTGGTCCGAGAGGGTAAAGACCAGCCGCCCGTCGCGCCACTCGGCCCGGGTGAGGGCCATGTACATCACGTCCATCAGGTCGGCGTCGATGCCGCCCTGAAAGAAGAACGGGTGGGGAAACTGGATGTCGCCCAGCTCGGCCACGACGGCCGTGCCGCCCTGCCGCGGCGTTCCCTCGCCGGCCGCCGGGTCGGCCTGGCCGCCGCCGGCGCCGCGTTCGCGGTCTCCGCCGCAGGCCGCCAGCACCAGCCCCGCCGCCAGTGCCGCCAGGCGGCGCGCGGCCGCCCCCGATCCCCGCCCAGACGTCTTCATGATGTGTGTCGTCAGGTCCGTTGTGGTCAGCGGTTGCGCATGGTGGGCAGCAGGTACCACCGGTCGATGCCCACCCAGTCGCCCCGGGCGTCGGGGTCCACGTTGCGCAGCCGCTCGTGCACGCCTTCCAGGCGCGTGGTGAAGTACAGGATGGTGTACGGCTGGTCCCGCGCGATCTGCCGCTGGTACTGCTGCCACACGGGGCGCGAGGCCTCGCGGTCCACGATGCGGGGCAGCGTGTCCAGCAGCCGGTCCGTCTCGGGGTTGCAGTACGACACCCACTGGTACGGCGAGTTCATCTTGCTGCACGAGAACAGGTCCGTGTCGTCGATGCGGAACTCCGTCACCCACGCCACGAGCACGGCGTCGAAGTCGCGCCGCTCCACGTCGTTGATGCGGTCCAGCATGGTGCCCCACTCCGACAGCTGGGGCCGCACGTCCACGCCCACGCGCTTGAGCTGGGCCTGCACGATCTCCGTGATGTCCTTGCGCTCGGCGTTGCCCTGGTTGGTCATCAGGGTAAAGCGGAAGGGCTGCCCCTGCGCGTTCTCCAGCACGCCGTCGCGGTTGCGGTCCTGCCACCCGGCCTCGGCCAGCAGCCGCCTGGCGCCCGCGGTGTCGTACCGCAGCTCGGCGCCGGCCTGCGGGTCGTGGTTCCAGAAGATGGGCGGGATGGTGGTGTTGCCCAGCTGGCCGTAGCCGCGCCGCACGGCCTTTACGATGGCCTCGCGGTCAATGGCCATGGTGAGGGCCTGCCGCACCCGCACGTCCTTGAACATCTCGCGCCGCTCGTTCCACCCCAGCATGAGGAACTGCCGGTCGGGAAAGGAGACCACGCGGGCGTTGGGCGACCGCTCGATGGCGTCGGCCTGCTCGGCCGTGGGCGCGATGTAGTAGTCGATGTTGCCGTTGAGCAGCTCCGTCTGCAGCGTCGTGGGCTCGGGGATCACCCGGTACACCAGCCGGTCCGCGTACGGGCGCCCTCCCAGCTCCCTGGGAAAGTTGGGGTTGGCCTCGAACACCCAGCGCTGCTGGGGCACGTGCTCCACGAACCGGAACGGCCCGTTGCCCACGGGCGAGCGCGTGCTGAACGGGTGGTTGCGGATCTGCGCCGGCGCCGTGCCTTCCAGGACGTGCCGGGGCACGGGCGCGAACGAGCGCCACGAATCCATGAAGTCGGCGTGCGGCTCCATGCCGATGCGGATCGTGAACGAGTCCACGACCGTGGCGTCCTTGTAGTGCGTCCAGAACGCCGTGTTGGGGAACCCCGTCTCGGGCGTGCGGGCCATGTCGTACGAGTACTTCACGTCGTACGCCGTCGTCTTCTTTCCGTCGTGCCAGAAGACGTCGTCGCGCAGGTGAAAGGTGAGCGCCGTGGTGTCGGCGTTCACCTCCCACGACCGCGCCAGCCGGGGCACGGGCTCCATCTTGTCGTTGTACGTGACCAGGGGCATGAACAGCACGAACTGCTGCACCTGGTTGGCCGTGTGGTCCGTGCTGGTAAGGGGGTTCATGTCGGGGATGGCGCCGATGGCACCAATCACGATCGTCCCCCCGTAGCGCTGCTGCTCGGGAACGCTGGGCTCGTCGGCGGCCTGCCCGCCCCCCTTGGGGCGCGCCGCGTCGTTCCCGCCGCCGCAGGCGGCCAGGAGCGCGAGGGCCAGCAGGGAAAGGGACCGTTGCTTCATCAGGATGTCTGTCCGCGGGTACGGTCGGCGCCGGCCCGAGGCGGGCGGCAGGCGACAGAAAACGAGAAAACGGACCCCGCGCGGGGCAGGGCCGGTCTCTGGTGTACTTGCCTGCCGCGCGACGAGTTCCGCCTAGCGCTGCCGGTTGGCCGGGATGTACCACTCCCGGATGTTTACGATCTTGCTTCGCACGTCCGTCACCACGCCCTGCGGACGGGGTCCCAGGCCGGCCAGGTCCTCGGACCAGTACAGGAACGTCACGGGCTGGTCCTGCTGCAGGATCTGCGAGTACTGCGCCCAGATCTGCTTTGCCTGTGCCTCGTCCGTCGTGGCCAGCCCGCGCGTCATCAGCTGGTCCGCCTGGGGATTGCAGTAGCCCGTGCGGTTGGCCGAGTTGGCGATGCGGGCCTCGGCGCAGCTGAAGAGGGGCGTGGGATCGACCTTGAAGGTGTCCAGGCTCCAGTTGGCCAGCACGGCGTCGTACTGCCGGGCCTTGTACTGCTGCAGCATGGACTGGAACTCCTGCGGGCGAATCTCCAGCTGCACGCCCACCTGCCTGAGCTGCGCCTGCACCACCTGCGCGATGTCGGCGTGCAGACGGTTGGCGGAGTTGATGGTGAGCACGGCGCGCAGGGGCTGGCCGCCCTTGTCGGCGATGGAGTCGCCGTTGGTGTCGCGCCACCCGGCTTGGGCCAGCAGCTGCCGGGCCTGGGCGGGGTCGTACGGAAGCGGCTGCGCGGCCGTGTACAGCGGGCTCCAGGGCGGGATCATCCCGTGGGCCGGCTGGCCGTAGCCCTTGAGCAGCGCCTCGATGATGCGCTCGCGGTTGATGGCCATGCCCATGGCCCGCCGCACCCGCGCGTCGGCAAAGAGCGGGCGGGTGTTGTTCCACGCGAAGAAGGTGAACTCGCGCGACGGGTAGTGGCGCAGGTCCAGCCCGCGCTGGTTCTGCACCTGGGCGCCCTGGTCCGGCAGCAGCGTGTAGCCGATCATGTCGGCCGTGCCGTTGATGAGCTCGCGCACCATGGTGGTGGCCTCGGGCACCACGCGAAAGACGACGCGGTCCAGGTGGGGGCGGCCGCCCAGGGCCTGCGGGAACTGCGGGTTGGCCTCCAGCGTCACGGACTGCGTGGGGCGCCACTCGGCGAACTTGAAGGGGCCGCTGCCCACGGGCCGGCGGTTGAACGGGTGCTGGGCCAGCTGCGCCGGCGCCACGTCCTTCAGCAGGTGCCTGGGCAGGGGTGGCCACCAGAAGCCGTCCAGGGCCTGCGCGTGCGGCGACTCGAAGCTGAAGCGCACCGTGAACGAGTCCACCACGGCGGCGGACTTGACCAGGTTCATGTACGCGCTGCCCAGCAGCGAGGCCGTGGCGGGGTCCTTGGCCAGGTCGAAGGTGAACTTGACGTCCTCGGCCGTGACGGGCTGGCCGTCGTGCCAGCGCACGTCGCGCCGCAGGTGAAAGGTGACGGCCGTGTCCGTCAACTCCCACCGCTCGGCCAGCCAGGGGATGGGCTTGAGCTTGTCGTCGTACTGGATGAGCGGCGTGAACAGCATGTGCTTGATCACGTCGTCCGTCGTGAGGTGCGTGTTGGTGACGGGGTTGAACGCCTGGAAGTCCGACAGCACGCTGATGGCCGCCGTTCCGCCCTGCACCGGGGTGCCCTTGTCGGCACCGCCCTTGGCGTCGCCCCCGCCTCCGCCGTCCCCGCCCCCACAGGCGGACAGCACGAGGACCGCGATGGCCGGCAGGATGCGCCGGGCGCTGAGTGCGTTCATTCCTCCCCCTCCCACGTCGTCAGATGGCGTGCGCGCCGGCATGAATCCCCGGCCAAGACGCGCTCAGCGATGCCAAGTCCATGCCGGGTCCTCGAACCGCGCCCGGTGCCCCTCCGCCCCGCGCACTTCGTCCTCCGTCAGCCCGTCCCGCAGGAGGGTGACACCCAGCCCCGCCGTCCACCCCCACGCCAGCGCCTCCACGAGCACGTCCCAGTCCGGCGCGGCGCCCAGCAGCCCCGCCAGCGTGGCCGGCGGATCGGCCGCGGCCATCCGCGCGTCCGCCCGCAGCAGTTCGCCCACGGCGGACTGGTCGTCCTCGATGGGGAGCGAGCCGGGCTGCAGCATCACCCCCGCTTCCGTGCGCTGCGCGCTGCCCACGAGCTTGCGTCCCCCCGCCGTGACCTCGCCCTCCACCGGCTGCTCAAAGCAGGGCGCGAGGGAGGGGATGGGCGCGCGCTCCACGCCGGCGGGCTGCAGGTGCGCGGGCACGCCCAGCCGCTGCAGGCCGGCGACGAGCGCGCGGTTGACGGCGGCGTACGCCTGGCGCGGGCCGCCCAGCGCGCCCTGCGGCGCGGCGACGCTGTAGGTGAGCTCGCGG
>NZ_DASURI010000472.1:0-2329 GCF_036280135.1 Longimicrobium sp. | reverse complement strand
GACCCCCTGCCCCCGCTTCGCGGGGGAGGGGGAGAACTGCACGTAGCAGGTGAGCCGACCAGAGTGCAATCTGCCCGTGAAAGTCGACACCCTCTCCCGCGCAGCTTGCGGGAGAGGGTGCGAGCGTCAGCGAGCGGGTGAGGGCCCTACGCCGTCGTCCTCCCGCCCTGGATGGCGCGCCACAGGAAGAACGCGGGGATGCCGGCCAGGATCACGCCGAATCCGAACAGCGTCTGCCCGGGCGACTCGACGACCGCGTTGCCCAGCATGGCCACGGACGCGATCAGAAAGACGAGCGGCACCAGGGGATAGCCCCAGGTGCGGTACGGGCGCTCCAGGCTGGGCCGGGTGCGGCGCAGGAGAAAGACGGCGCCCACGGCCAGCGCGTAGAACGGCCAGATCCCCAGGATGAACGCGTCCGCCAGCTGCTCGAAGCTGCGGATGGACACGTACCCGATGCCCAGCGTGGCCGCCAGCGCGATGGCCACGAACGGGGTCCCGAAGCGTGGATGCACCTTCGCGATGGGGCGAAAGAACAGGCCGTCCTCCGCCATCGCGTAGAAGATGCGCGGCCCCGTCATGGTGCTGCCGTTGAGCGCGCCGAACGCCGACAGCATCACCATCGCCGCCACGATGGAGGCCCCCGCCGCGCCGAACACCGTGCGCGCCGCGTCGGCCGCGATCAACGGCTTGCCGGCCATGGCCGCGGGCGACAGCACGTACATGTACGCCGCGTTCACGATCATGTAGATGACGATGATGCCCAGCGTGCCGCTCAGCAGGGCGCGGGGCATGGTGCGTCCCGGGTCCTTGACCTCGCCGGCCATGAAGGTGAGGTCCGCCCACCCGTCGTAGGCCCACATCACCGCCACCAGGGCGATGCCGTATCCGCCCCACGTGGTGGGCGACCACTCGATGGGGCTGGCGAAGCTCCCCTGCGCCCCGCTGCCGAAGAGGAACGCGGCCACGGCCAGCCCCACCAGCGCGCCCACCTTGGCGGCCGTGGAGATGTTCTGCACGAGCGCGCCCCACCTGACCGAGAGGATGTTGGCCGTGGCCAGGGTGACGATGGCGATGGCGGCGATGACCTTGACGCCCGTGTCGCTCAGGGGCGCGAACGTCTGCACGTACTCGGCGAAGAGCATGGCGATGCCGCCCAGCGCGGAGGGGCGGATGACCAGCAGCTCCGTCCATCCGAAGAGGAACGCCGGCAGCGGCCCGTACGCCTCGCGCAGAAAGACGTAGATGCCGCCGGAGCGCGGGAACAGGGCCGCGAGCTCGGCAAGCGTGAGCGCGCCGAAGAGGGCGATGAGGGCGCCCACGATCCACAGCGAGGCCATGGCGCCCACGGTGCCCACCTGCTCGGCCACGGTGCTGGGCACGCGAAAGATGCCGCTGCCGATGGTGGAGCCCACCAGCACGGCCGCCGCGCTCCAGATGCCCAGCTGCCGCTGCAGCCGGTCGGTGTGCGGGCCTGGGTCGTTGTCGGGGAGCACGGGCGTGCCGCGGGATGCCTCGGTGACGCGCATTGCGTGGGGTGTGCGTGGGGTCGGGGTCGGGGCCAGGCTGGGATTATACGCGCGGGCGGCGGGGTGAGGAAATAGGGTGCGAGGGAATAGGGTGCGAGGGAATAGGTAATAGGGAATAGGGAATAGCCTGCAACCGCAGAGGTCGAAACGGGACGCACCGGAGCCGCGGGCGGCTCTCGCCGATTCTGCTCGCTCGACCAAAGGTGCAACAGTGTACACCAGGCGCCCTCGCTGGGGCAGTCCGCGCAGGCGGACTTCGCGCCTTTCCAGCGGCGAATTCATTCGCTCCGGCCGGGTGGCGCGCCCAACTGCTCGGGCTCACCCACCGCGCCCGCTATTCCCTATTACCTATTACCTATTCGCTGCAGTTCATCCCCTGCAGTCCCCGCACTGGCGCAACTCCCTGCCCTTCCCCATCCTACCCGCTCCACACCCAACACCCGGAACCAACGCAATGCCCGTCCAGAGCCTCATCCGGCGCGCGGTGGCCGCGGCCGCCGTGCTGGCGGCCGCGCCCCTCGCGGCGCAGCAGACTTCGCCGTCGCAGCTCACGGTGGAGCGCATCTTCGACACGGAAGACTTCACCGTCCAGGAGCTCACCGAGCCGGCGTGGGCGCCGGACGGGCGCCAGCTGGCCTTCATCCGCGACACGCTCACGCTCGTCGTGCAGGACGCCGCCACGGGGCGCGAGGAGACGGTGCTGGACGCCGCCGCCCTCACGCCCGCCGGTGCGTCGGCGCCCGTGCAGGTGGAGGGCTTCGCGCTCTCGGGCGACGGGCGCAAGGTGCTCGTCTTTACCA
>NZ_DASURI010000471.1:0-12961 GCF_036280135.1 Longimicrobium sp. | reverse complement strand
TCCCCCGCAACGCCTGCCGCGCGTCGTCCTCCGACACCTGGACGTAGCGCACCTCACGCCCCAGCACCTCGCTGAACGCCCGCGCCACGTCCTTCGCGGTGATCTCGGCCGGGTCCTGCACGGCGCGCACGTGGTGGCCGTTCCAGCCCGTGTCCAGCAGCCAGCGCGCCGCCTCGTCGCCGATGTCGCGCGTGGCCAACGCCATCGCACGGCAGGGTGCGACGCCCTCCGCCGGGCCCGTCCCGTGTTGGCAGATGAAGCCGTGTTCGCAGAGCGCGTCAGCGCGAGACAGGGCTTATGGCTGGCCCAGCGGCGGGTTTACCCGCTCAGGCCTGGGCCGCGCACCCGTGCTGGATACCCGCGGCCGCCGGAGTTCGCTTGGCGTCCGCCGTTCCGCTCCTACGGACGCGGGCCGAGCTGCAGCGACGTATCGACGCTGGAGACGCTCGCGCCGCCGAACAGCGCCGCGAGAATCGCGAGGACGAAGGATGGCATGCCGGTTCCCTGGTTGAGTGGATGGACGATTCCCAACGTTCACGCGGAGCGGGCGGAGCGTGACTCCGGATCTCCACCGCTCCGTGAGATCGGCGCGCTACTCGAAGCACTCGCAGTAGCCGGTGTAGAGGCCGATGCACCGGCCGCTCGCCCAGCCGTTCTCCAGGCATTCGCGGTGGCACGCGCCCGGATAGCACGTGTAGGCGTCCGTGGTGACGGCGGCCGGCCGCGCGAACGCGCTCTGCACCCCGACGCCCAGCGATACGGCCATCGCCGCCGCGAACGTCAGCCGGCCTGCGAGCGAGACGGATCTCATGCGGATCTCTCCTGCGAAAGGTGGATGCACTTCGCCACGGGACGACCAAGATCCATTGCTCGATCCTCATTCGCAATGTTCGTCGGGTAAGGATGGCCTTTCGGGACGGCGCCGGGCGTCGTCCGGAATGGCGGATCCGCCGCGTTCTCATCTGGTCCGCTTGTTCTCGTCCCACTCGAATCCTGGGGAAATCATGATCCGCGCGTGGACGTTCCCGCTGCTGATGCTGGCCGGTGCCGCGTCGCCTCCTTGCGCGGACGCGGCGCTGTGCAAGTGCCCGCCGCCGCCCGTCGCGGACGAGCTCGCCCGGTCCGAGGCGGTGTTCACGGGCGTGGTGACGCGCATCGGCGAGCCGCGGGGCGAGGTGGTGGTGCGGGAGACGCGCACGACGGTGGACAGCGCCACCGGCTTTCCCGTCATCACGGCGACGTACGGCTGGGAGGGCGAGCGCGGCATCCCCGTGACGCTGCGCGTGGACCGCGCATGGAAGGGCATGGCCGCGGGAGACAGCGTCGAGGTCCTCGATTCCGAGCTGTGCGGCGTCGGCTTCCAGCAGGGGGAGGCGTACGTGGTCTACGCCGTGCGGGAGAACGGCGCGCTGCGCACGAGCTACTGCATGCGCACCCGCTCCCTGCCGCACGCCGCGGACGACGCGCGCGTGCTGGATTCCATCATCCGAGCCTCGCGCCCGTGATCAGCATTCATCTGCAGACGCCCATCGCCGCGCCACCGGAGCGCGTGTTCGACCTGGCGCGCAGCATCGACCTGCACAGCCGCTCCCTGGATTGGACGCGCGAGGTGCCCGTGGCCGGACGCATGAGCGGCCTGATCGGGCTGGACGAGACCGTCACGTGGCGCGCGTGGCACCTGGGCGTGCGGCAGCGCCTCACGAGTCGCATCAGCGCGTACGACCGGCCGCGCTATTTCCAGGACGTGATGGTGCGCGGCGCGTTCGCCTGGATGGAGCACGACCACTGGTTCGACGCCGCGCCGGACGGCGGCACCGTGCTGCGCGACGACTTTCGGTTCACGGCGCCGCTGGGCGTCCTGGGGCGGATGGTGGAGACGCTCGTGCTGCGGGGCTACATGACGCGCTTCCTGGAGCGCCGCAACGCCGTCGTCAAGCGCGTGGCGGAATCCGACGAATGGCGCGCATACCTGCCGGACGCCTGAGCCACCCGCGAAACGGAATCGCCCCCGGAACCATCGGCTCCGGGGGCGATTCGCGTCGACGGCTACCACGGCGGTCGTGGAGTGTGCCATCTCGTATCGAATCCGCGGAAAAACTGACCATCTTCATCTTGATTTCCTGAGGGAGCGCCCGCCCGGAAACCGCTCGTCCACGAGACCATGGGCGCGACCGAAGGATCTCCTTCGCGGGGCAGGGACTCCGCTGCCGGACTGAGTCCTTGCCAGGGCGGGGAAGATCCTTCGGGGCCGCACGCATCCGGCGCGGTCGAGCTCGTGAGGGCCCCTCAGGAAGCAACTGCTAACTGCTCTTTCGGATTCGCTGCTCAGGACGCGGGCGGAAGGGTATAGTCGAGCTCGTAGGTGTGCTTTCCGCCGTCCATGATGATGCGCATCGTCCCCGTCAGCCCCGTGAGCTCGCCCGTGCCGCTGTCGGGGACCACGGTGATGCTCAGGCTTTGCGCGCCGCGCGCCATGGTCCCGCTGTGCTGCAGCATGAAGGTGCCGCTGCGGCCGGCCAGCGTGCCCGTGACCCGCTCGATGGCCACGTACCCCGCCGAGCCCTCCACGGGCGTCATGGCCGCCAGGAACTCGCCCTGCGCGGTGCCCTCCAGGTCGCCGTGGTACGTCTTGTCCAGCGACATGCGGCCCACGGGGGCGTCCGTCGCCAGGGGGGCCATGCGCACTTCGAACGGTCCGGCTGCACGCGTCGTCACGACGGTCTCCTGTGCGGGGGCGGGTTGCGATGCGGTCTGCGCGTTCGCGGCCGACGCGGCGCCCAGCATCAGCCCCGTCGCGAGGACGGCGGCGCGGATTCGAAGGATCATCTGCGTCGAGGTACGGGAGGATGGATCGGCGGCGGTCGTGAAACGCGAGGGCGCAGGATACCCGGCCCGCGGCGGCGGCGCAAGCGAGATCCGCAGCGGCCGTTCGCGGATCAGGACGCGCGTCCGCCGGCCCGCCGCTCCAGGGGCCAGTTGGAGAACGCGAACACGAACAGGGCAATCACGTTCACGAGCGGAACGAAGAGCAAGAACGCCCACGCGCCGGCGTAGCCAGCCTTGGCGACGATCCGCCACACCGCGATGAACGGCACGACGAGCACCAGCAGCACCATCACCAGCTCTCCGAATCCAAGTCCGAACGGCATCTCATTCTCCCATGTAAACGGTGATCGATGGTCGCGTCCTGCGTCACGCCGCCGGCAGCCCGTCGCGGATCACCTTCTCCACGGCGCCGATGAAGACGTCGATCTCCTGGGGCGTCGTGTAGACGTTGGGCGTGACGCGCACGCCCTCCACGGCCGCGTGCTTGATGGACGTCGCCAGGATACGATGCGCGTTGAAGAGATGATTCACCAGCGCGCCCGAGTCGATGCCGTCGATGCTGAAGTTGGCCAGCCCGTACGCCAGGCCCGGGCGCAGGCTGGTGTGCATCCGCACGCGGTCGTGGCGCATCAACGCGCGGGCCCAGCGGTCGCGCAGGTACACCATCCGCGCGGCCTTGCGCTCCAGCCCAATGGCCTCGGAGAACACCAGCGCCTCGGCGACGGCCAGGAAGTTGGCGGCCGGGTGCGTGCCGATCTCCTCGAACTTGCGGATGTTGGCGTCCAGCCGGGGCTCGGCGGCCTGCAGGGGCCACAGGCCGGGGATGCGGTCGCGGCGCACGTACAGCAGCCCCGTGCCGTGCGGCGCGTACAGCCACTTGTGCAGGCTGCTGGCGTAGTAGTCGGCGTCCAGCGCGTCGCGCGTGAACGGGAAGTGCGCGAACGCGTGGGCGCCGTCCACGATGACGGGAATGCCGCGCCGCCGCGCCATCTGCACGATCTGCCGCACGGGGAGCACCTGGCCCGTGAGGTTGATCATGTGTGACACGTGCAGCAGCCGCGTTTGCGGGGTGATGGCGGCCTCGAAGCGGCGTACCACCTCGTCCGGGTCCTCGGCGGGGACGGGGATCTGCACCTGGCGCAGCACGATGCCCTCGCGGCGCTCGCGCTGCTGCCACGTGGTGATCATCCGCGGGTAGTCCTGGTCGCTCGTGACCACCTCGTCGCCGCGGCGCAGATCGAAGCCGTTCTGGCAGATCTGCAGGCTCTCGGACGCGCCGCGCGTGACGGCCACCTCCTCGGCGTCGCAGCCGAACATCCGCGCCAGGCCCGCGCGCACGGGCTCGCGCTGCGGCTCCAGCACGCGCCACATGGTGTAGACGGGCGCCTGGTTGCTGAAGTCCAGGTGCCGCTTCATGGCGTCCTGCACCACGCGCGGCGCCGGGCTCACGCCGCCGTTGTTGAGGTTGATGATGGACCGGTCCACGGTGAACGCCTGCTGCACCGTCATCCAGAAATCTTCGTCCTCCGCTACCTGCCGCGGCGTGCCGGGATGCCGCGCGAGGGCGTCGACGACGTCGCGCAGCCCATCGTGTCCGTCGGGAGCGAAGAGCGCGGCGGCGGGCGCGGCCCCGGCGGTGGCGAGAAAGCGGCGGCGGGAGATCATGCGCGGCCTCGGCGGGCGAGGGGGAGGGCAGGGGAGGATTCCGCCCGACAAGGTAAGCGTGATGGATTCGGACAGGAAGTGGCGGGACGCGACGCGCGGGACGTGGGACGGGATGGGGGAGGGACGGATCGGGAATGGAGGCGGGGCCTCTCGCACGGGCGAGAGGCCCCCTCCCCCCGCCCCCTGCCCCCGCTGTCGCGGGGGAGGGGGAGAACTGCATCGCTCGGCTCGGATTCCGCGCACCGGCCGCGCGGACTGTGTGCATCCCACGGCACTTGCCCGGGACGGACCTGTCGGTGCAGGCCGACATCGCGTTCTCGAAGCCGCGATTTATTCCGATTGCGGATCTGATTCGGTAAGGTCCGCCCCCAGCCGGAGCGAATGATTCGGCCGCTGGAAATTCGCGAAGTCCGCCTGCGCGGACTGCCCCAGCACTGCCCGTCGTTGTGCACCTTGAGCCACGAACCAGCCGTTGAAGCCTCACGCAGTATGTGAGGCTTTCCGCAGGCGTTGCGGCGGCTTCAGCCGCTCCGGCTCAGAGGTGGCCATACCGGATCAGAGCCGCAAATCGGCCTCGATGCATCCGCCTCAGTTCACCGCGAGCATGTCGGTGATGGCCTTCTTGAGCTCGGCGCAGAAGGGCGCGTCGTAGTTGCTCATCACGACCACCGTGTAGCTGCCGTCGGCGAAGACGTCGATGTCGTTGCAGATGGCCACCCCGCGCGGGCCGCCGCCGCCGTGGCCGAACACCGTGCGCCCGTTCACCTGGCGCGTCTGGAAGCCGTACGCGTACCGGCTGTCGCCTCCCTCGTCCACGCGGCCCGCCGTGAGCGTGTCCACCATCGGCCGGCTCACCAGGCGGCCGCCCATGAGCGCGCGGGCAAAGCGGAACATGTCTTCGGCGCTGGAGTGGCCGCCGCCGGCGCCGCCCGCGTTCCATCCGCGGCTGGCCGTGACGCGCGGGCGAATGCCGAACAGGTCGTCGTCCGCGTACGGCGAGGGGATGGCGCGGTCCGTCACGGAATCCGCCGGGGCGTCGGGCTGGGCCGTGCGCATGCCGGCGCGGCGCAGCACGTTCCGCAGGATGTAGTCGCTGTAGCGCATCCCCGTCTTCGATTCGATGATGGCGCCCAGCGTCTCGAATCCCTCGTTGCTGTAGCTGTACTGCGTGCCGGGCGCGAACAGCAGGGGCTCGCCCGCGAAGTACGCCAGCCGCTCCGTGGCCGTGGCAAAGACGCGGTCCTGCGGAAAGTTGGGCCGGTCGAACAGGCCGCCCAGCCCGCCCGTGTGCGACAGCAGCTGGCGGACGGTGATGCCGCGCGCCTGCTCCGTCCATGGGTGTCCCGGCAGCAGCTCGCCCACCGTCTGGTCCAGCGAGAGCGCGCCCTGCTCCACGAGCTGCGCGATGGCCACGCTCGTGAACATCTTGCCCTGCGACGCCAGGTGAAAGCGCGTCCGCGTGGTGATGCGCGTGCCGGTGACGGGGCTCTCGTGGCCGTAGGTGCCGTGCAGCAGCACGTCGTCGCCGCGGGCGACCAGGACCACGCCGCTGAACTGGTCCGCCGCCTCCAGCTGCCGAAGCTGCCCGTCGATCAGCTCCGCGATGCGCGCGTCATCCATCCGCTCGCGGGGAAACGGGCGAAAGGCCACGCCGCGCCGCAGCGGCTTTTGCACGCTCAGGCGCAGCAGGCGCGTGGAATCGGCCCCGTCGGGAAAGACGACGAGCTCCACGCCGGCGTCCACCGTGCGGCCCCACAGCTCCACGACGACGTTGCCGCGGGGCGTGCGCCGGTTCTCGCCCACGGTCACGCCGCCGCCCTGGTCTCGGAGCGCGCGCAGGATGCCGAGCATCTCGTCGCGCGGCTGATACGACTCCGGCGAGCGCACGCCGTCCATCCAGCGGACGAGCGCGTCGTCGTCTCCCCCGTTGACGGCGCCGACGAGGTCGCCCGCCAGCCGCCCCGCCGCGCCCGCGGGAAGCTGTGCGGATGGGGCGGACGCGCGCGGTGCCTGGGCGTGGGCGGGGACGGCGGCGGCGAGGGAAAGCGCGGCGGCGAGCGCGGCGCGGTAGATCGGGCTGGGCATGGTCCGGCTCCTGGACGGTGTGTCGGATCCGCGGCGGTGCGCGGGCCTCGTTTGGCGAGGCGTGTCCAGTCTAGCCGGCGAAAGGGAGCCGAACGCTGCCGTGCCGTACGGAGGTTGTTCGGAATCGGTAAGGAACGTGCGTGTGCCCCGTCGGCGGAGTGGAAGGCATCGATGCCGAGCCAGGGAGATGCGGATGCCGGGGTGGATGGCGGCGGGGGCGTGGGGGCTGCTGGCGGGCGCGGCGCTGGTGCTGGGCGCCCTGGTGGGGTACTTCGTCCGCGTGTCCCAGCGGGGGATCGCGGCCGTGATGGCGTTCGGCGCCGGCGTGCTGATCTCCGCGCTCTCGTTCGAGCTGATGGAGGAGGCGTACGCCCGTGGCGGCTTTGTCTACACGGCCGTGGGCTTCGTGGCGGGGGCGGCCGTGTACACGGGGGCCAACCGGCTGGTGTCGCACCGCGGCGCGCGGCATCGCAAGCGCTCCGGGACCCAGCAGCCGTCCGAGGCGGAGCACGGGGGCAGCGGCGCGGCCATCGCCGTGGGCGCGCTCATCGACGGCATCCCGGAATCCATCGTCATCGGCCTGAGCCTGCTGAACGGCGGCGTGGTGAGCGGCGTGGCCGTGGCCGCCGTCTTCATCTCCAACCTGCCGGAGGGGCTTGCCAGCGCGGCGGGGATGAAGAAGGCCGGGCGCCCGGCGGGGTACGTCTTCGGCGTGTGGGGCGGGATCGCCTTCGTGTCGGGGCTGGCGTCGCTGGCGGGGTATGCGCTCTTTCGCGACGTGGGCGCGGGCACCGTGGCGGCGACGACGGCCACGGCGGCGGGCGGGATCCTGGCGATGCTGGTGGATACGATGATCCCCGAGGCGTTCGAGACCGCGCACGACTTCGCGGGGCTCATCACCGCCGCGGGCTTTCTTGCCTCGTACGTGCTGAGCAAGCTCGCCGGCTGACGGAAAAACCAAAAAACAATTCTCACGCAGAGGGAGCAGGGGCAGCAGAGTACTTCATCGCACGATGAAATCCTCTGCTGCCCCTGCTTCCTCTGCGTGAGAATGCAGTTGATCTTTTCAGCGCTTCAGGCGGTAGCCCTTCTTCCAGACCGTGAGGATGTGTCGGGGCTCGGCGGGGTCGTCTTCCAGCTTGCGGCGCAGCTCGGCCACGTGGATGTCCACCGTCCGCGTGAGCACGGCGCCGCGGTGGCCCCACACCTCGCGCAGCAGGTCCTGCCGGCTGATCACCCCGCCGTTGCGGTCGTACAGCGCCAGCAGCAGGTCGAACTCGCGCGGCGCCAGCTGCACGGGCTCGCCGCGGCGCGTGACGGTGCGCGCGGCGCGGTCCATCTCCACCTCGCCGAAGCGGTCGATGGCCGGCGCCGGCGCCACCCCGCCGCCCGCGCGCCGCAGCAGCGCCTCCACGCGGGCCAGCAGCTCCAGCAGGCCGAACGGCTTGGTGACGTAGTCGTCCGCGCCGCTGCGGAATCCCAGCACCTTGTCCGCCTCCTCGCCGCGCGCCGTCAAAATCAGCACGGGCACGCGGTTGCCCTCCGCGCGCAGGGCCCGCAGCACGCGGTAGCCGTCCATCCCCGGCAGCATCAGGTCCAGGATCACGAGGTCCGGACGCTCTTCCCGCGCGCGGCGCAGGCCGGAGACGCCGTCTTCCGCCACGTCCGCCGTGTAGCCCTCGATCTCCAGCGTCGTTCGCAGGCCGAACCCCAGGTCCGGGTCGTCCTCCACGATCAGCACCCGCGTCATCGCGCCGCCTCCGCCAGCTCCGCCGCGTCCACGTCCACCGAATCCGCCTCCGTCCGCCGTTCCATCGCCGGGAACTCCGCCGTGAAGCGGGCGCCGCCGCCGGGCGCGTCCTCCACCCACGCGCGGCCGCCGTGGCGCGCCACGAGCTCGCGCACCACGCTGAGCCCGATGCCGCTGCCGCCCACCACGCGGTCAATCTCGCGGTCCAGGCGCACGTACGGCTCCCAGATGCGCGCGCGCTCCTTGGGCGGGATGCCCGGCCCGCCATCCTCCACGCTCACCCGCACCGCGTCCGCCACCCGCGCCGCGCGAACGACGATGGTCTGCCCGGCGGGGCCGTACTTTACCGCGTTCTCCAGGAAGTTGAGGAGAACCTGCCGAAAGCCGCCGCGGTCCAGCCGCGCGTGCGCGTCCGCGTCCAGCTCCACGCGGAGCTGCATCCCCCGCGCGCGGGCCACGGGCGCGAAGCCCTCCACGATCTCGTCCACGGCCGCGGCCACCTCCACCGGCTCCGGCAAGACGGTGAGCGCGCCCCGCTCGCCGCGGCTGAAGTCCAGCACGTTCTCCACGAGGTAGGCCAGCCGCCGTGCCTCGCGGTCAATCAGCCGCAGCGAGCGGTCGCGCTCCGCGTCCGAGCGCAGGCGCCCGCCCAGCAGCAGCTCGCTGAACATGCGGATCTGGGTGAGCGGCGTCCGCAGCTCGTGCGACACCCCGCTGACGAACTGCGCCCGCAGCCGCGCCAGCTCGTGCTGCCGCCGCAGCTGCAGGAACGCCACGGCGACCACGCCCGCCGTCACGGCCAGCAGCGCGACGAGCAGGGGCAGGGGAGACGCGGGCAGGCCGCCGTCCACCAGCCGCGCCGCCGCGTCCGGCCGCAGCTCCACCCGCACGCGCATGGCGCCGAACGCGCCCGGCAGCGGCTCCTCCGCGGCGATGGCGCCGGGCGCGGCGGCGTCCGCGGCGGAGCGGTACAGCGTCCGCCCGCCGGGGCCCGTCACCGTCACGCGGACGAGCGCGGCGTTGGGCGCGTCCGGTGCCACGGAGGCGGGAAACAGCCGCACGCGGTCGAACACGCGGCGAAAGACGGGCGCGGCGAACGACGCGGGATCGTCCACCAGGCCGTACGCGGCGCGCAGCCGGTCGCGGTCGTCGAACAGCACGGTAAAGAGCAGCGCCTGCGCCCGGCCGCCGTCGGCGCGGAACGTGGCCGTCGTCTGCTGGACGCGCAGCTGGTAGCTCGTGCGGTGCGTGCGGCCCTCCACCTCGCCCATCAGGTTGACGTTGGCGTCGGCCGGCGAGCGGGCCAGCCGCGCGGCGTGCGCCGTCACGCTGTCGCGCAGCCACCGCTCCGTTCCCGCGTCCAGCCGCGCGCCGGCCACGTCCAGCGCCCCATTGTCGAAACGGAGGACGAAGAAGCCCTCCGTCCCGTCGAAGCACTGGCACCAGTAGTCCTGGACGTGGATGGCCGCGCGGTAGTCCACGGCGGAGGGCAGGGGCGTGGTGGCCGGACGGGCCTCCACGCGGTCGGTGGGAAAGTGCTGCAGGCTCACGAAGCCCGATTCCAGCGTGGCCCCCGCGCGCCGGGCGAACTCGGCGGCCGCGTACGCCGCGTGGTCGCGCAGCAGGCGCTCGGTGGCGGCCCGGTGCGCGCGCGCCGCGCGGAGCGCCTGCCACGCCACGGCGCACGCCAGCAGCAGCGCCAGGGCCAGCAGGGCGCCCGTCGCCGTGATGCCGCGCGGGCGCCGGATTCGGGAAAGGATGGACATCGGCGGATGCGGATGAGGATGGGCCGGCGCGCGACGGCCACCGCGCCGACGCACAATCTAACGCTTCCGGAGGATGATCGGAGTCAGCCGCGGGTTCGGATGACGTAAGGAAAGTGTAAGCGCCCGGCGTCGCCGATCCCCCGACCGGCCGATTCGCGGATGACTGGTAGCGGGGCGAATCCCCGTGGCTGCGCGACGGGGCCGCTCCCCCGACCGCCGCTTTGCTCGTTCCTCGCAACGGCGCAACTTCGGGGGAGGGGTTTGTCGTAGGGATGGTTCGGCGGGCCGAGCGCTGTCCGCAACTTTCGGCGAAGACCCTGCGCAGCCGGATCCCGTCCGAATGTCCAGAGCGAATGAATTCGCCGCTGGAAAATCGCGAAGTCCGCCTGCGCGGACTGCCCCAGCGGAGCTCGGCCGATGTGCACCGTGGAGGCCGTTGACCGGTTGAAGCCTCGTTCGCGGAGCGTCGGCGCGAGACGGGGCTGAAGGCCGTCCCGGCGGCGGGTTTACCCGCTCCGGCTGGGAGCCGACTCATCTGCCCTGGTCCGCCGCCATCCATCAACCGATCGCGGAGGAGGGCGCACGGCCACGGGGCCGGGCATCGTGCCCGGCCCCGTGATCCGTATCGTCCCCGTCTTCCGCCGTTGTTATCCGATCGGCAATTAGCGGCTGGACGCCTGCCGAACGAAGTGCTCCTGCACCAGCGCGTTGAAGTCGCGCTGCATCTCGTCGTGGGCGGCGGCGCCGGTGCGGCCCAGCTCGGCCAGCCTGGGCTCGTTGATGCGCTCGCCCGCGGCGGCGAACGTGGCGAACGTGTCCTGCGACTGCCGGATCATCACCACGTCCTCCACCAGGCGCAGGAAGTCGTCCTGGCGCAGGGCGTCGGCGGCGTCCTTGGCCTTGCCCAGCACGAAGCCCAGCGCGCCCTTGAGCCCCTGGCCGGCGGGCTCGCCCAGCGTGTCGCGATACGCCTCGAGCATGGTCTGGTGCTCGCGCATGCGCGGCAGGTGGCGCGTGCACAGGGCGCGAAACTGCGGGTCCTCGGCCTGCTTCTCGTGGTCCTCCAGGCTTTCCAGGAGCGTCTTGTGCTGCATGACGCAGTTGCTCACCTGGGCGCGCAGAAAGTCTTGTCCCTCGTGCATGATCCGCATCCTTCGCTGTGGTCGGGCTCGTCCGGCGGTCGCCGGGCGGGGCGGAGGGCGGGTGCACAACCTATGCCCAATGTTTGTCCAGAGTTGCTCCGGACGCCGGTCCGTGTCCCCGTCAGCGGATGAGACGCGTCCACCGCGCCGGAAGAAACAACCTCCCCCAGGGGTCTTGGGGGAGGTGGGGGAGTTTTACGAGTCCGGAGGGGGCGCCCCGCCGGGTATCTGCCGATCAGCGGGATGTGGCCGATCCACCGATCCGCATCCGCCGTCATCCGTTCGGTTTGGCGCCGGGCGGGGGTGGCTCCGTGCTCAGCTCGCGGTTCACGGCACCGGTGCCGCTGGGCGTGGGGCGATGCTCGTCGCGGGCGTCGGCGGCCACCTCGGCCAGGGCGGCTTCCGTGATCCACCCCCTGGACGCGGCGTGGCGCGCGGCGGCCAGCGTGTCGTCCGTCAGGAGCAGCGCGCTGCCGGCCTTTTCCACCTCCGCGGCCAGCTTGCGGATGGCCTCCACGCGGTCCGGCCGCGGCGTGACGTTGCGGATGTAGACGGCCAGGATGCGGTCCGGGTAGTCGTGGACCACGCGGTGGTAGATCTCCGGGTCTTCCTGTCCGCTGTCGCCGATGAGGATGAACGGCAGGGCGGGGAACAGGTCCATGATGCGGCGGATGGCGCCCAGCTTGTGCCCCGCGTGGCCGCTGGGCATGGACTCCTGCGCGCTCACGCCCCAGTCCCGCAGCATCAGCGGGCCGATGGGGATCTTCTGGATGGTAAGGAACTCCGACAGCAGGTCGTGCAGGTTCCACGGGCTGCTGCTCACGTAGAACACGGGGTTGAACGGCGATTCGCCCGCGCCCTTCTGCAGCGCGCGGTAGAACGCGGCCACGCCGGGAAACGGCACGCGGGTGCGCGCGTTGGAGAGAAAGGTGGTGCGCGCCATCCGCAGCAGCGACGTGGCGCCCGTCTTGACCACCGTGTCGTCCAGGTCGCTGATGACGCCGAACGCGCTTTCCGCCGGCGGCACCAGCAGCTGCGCCTGGCAGCGGGCGGGCGGATTGGATGCCGGGTGCTCCAGCTCCAGCTCCAGCGTGTGCCACAGGGCGCCCGGCGCGAACTGCGGGCGCGGGTCGATCCACGCCTCGAAGAAGCCTTCCTCGTCCGCCGTGACGGTGACGGGCCCGCCGGGGTAGTGGATGCGGACGCGCGCGCCGGGCACCTCGTCGCTTTCAAAGCGCTGGATCATGGCGGCGATGTTCATCACCACGCCGTGGCCTTCCTCGGCGGCGGGGATGGGGGCGCCGCGCAGCACGCGGCCCTTGAGGTACGCGCGGTCCGCGCAGCCGTAGCCGCGATAGGGCTCGATGCGGGCGGCGCCGTCGCCGCCCGTGAGCCCGTAGCGTTCGCGCTGGGCGTCCAGCTTTTGCTCGACGCGGTGTACGAACTTGCCGATCGATCTCTTCCAGTCCGCCATCGTGGTTCCGTGCTGATGATCCGGATTCGTGCCGTCCGATGCTGCCGATGCGTCTACGGATGACGTGCGATTCGCTCCGCACGCCGCGCGCCGCGCGCCGCGCGCCGCGCGGAGGCGAGCCGGCCACCGATTCGTATCGACAGAACCGGGCGACAGGGCGCGGTGTCGGCGTCCAGCATTCCGGCGTGGTGGTGTCGTCCCAGCCGGAGCGAATGAATTCGCCGCTGGAAGGTCGCGAAGTCCGCCTGCGCGG
>NZ_DASURI010000470.1:0-6026 GCF_036280135.1 Longimicrobium sp. | reverse complement strand
CCTTCGGTCGGCGCCAGGGTGCGGCGCGCGAGGCGGGACCGCGCGGCGCCTCCCTCAGGAAATCAACGGCAGGACGAGGCCCGATGAACGGCACAAACGCAGAGGCGCGAAGGGAAACTCCTCCGCGCCTCTGCGGCTCTGCGTGAGAATGCCGTTGCCGTTCAGCTGGTGTAGGTAAGGCGCCGGTACACGCGCTCCAGGGCCGTGTCCACGCGGCCGTCGATGATGCGGTCGCGGCCCTCCACCACGCACCCGCCCGGCTCCACCAGCGGGTCCGCGTGCCACGCCGCCTCGCGCCCCTCCGAGGGAAAGCCCACGTCGCCGCCGGACGCGGACTGGATGGCCTGCAGGTCCTGCGGGTTCACCCGGATGCGCACCGGCTGGTCCACGGGGAACTCGGCCAGGGCGCTCTTCACCAGCTCGCCCACGGCCGCAGGGTCGCCCCGCAGCTCGCGGCCGATGAGGTGCCGCGCCACGGCCACGGCCAGCGCGCACACGTTCTCCTCGATGGCGCCCGTCCACCGCGACTCGCCCGCGCGCAGATCCGCCAGGGCGATCTCGGCGGCCTGCACGGGGCCCCGCAGCCGCGCCGCCTCGCCGGCCTCGCCCGCGCCGCGGCCTTCCTCGTAGCCGCGCAGGTACGCCTCGTGGACGGCCCGCGCGTGCTCGGCCGCCAGCGCCTCCGCGCGGGCGCGCTCCGCCGCGGCGGCCGCGATCCGCGCCTCCTCGGCGGGGTCCACGGCCGGGGCGGCGTCCACCTCGGCCCCGTCCGTCTCCGGCAGGGCGAACGGCTCGAACGGGGAAAGCTCGGCCGGGGTCCAGCTCGCGAGCCCGCGCAGCGCGGCGGCGCCGGGGCCCGCATGGACGGCGGGCCTACTCGACCACGAGATCATCGGCCCCCGTGGCAATCACGATCTCACCGGCCTCTTCCAGCGCGCGCACGCTGCGCACGATGGCGGCCTGCGCCGTCTCCACGTCGCGGACGCGGACGGGCCCCAGGAAGTCCATCTCCTCCTTGAGCGCCGTCACCGCGCGCTGGGTCATGGCGCCCAGGATGCGGTTGCGCAGCTCGTCGCTGGCCACCTTGAGGGCAAGGGCCAGCTGCTTGCTCTCCACCTCGCGCAGCAGGCGCTGGATGGCGCGGTCGTCCAGGTTCACGATGTCCTCGAAGACGAACATCAGGGCCTTGATGCGCTCGCACAGCTCGGGGTCGCGGTCCGCCAGCCCCTCCAGCAGCTCCTTTTCCAGCGAGCTGTTGAGCAGGTTGAGCACGGCGGCCACGGCCTCGGGCCCGCCGGACGAGCTCATCCCCTCGCTGAAGCTCACGTACGCGTCCGTCCCCAGGGCGTTCTCGATCATCTGCAGCAGGTCCGGCGCGACCTTTTCCATCTTGGCCATGCGGTACATGATCTCGCCCCCGTTGCTCCCCGGCCCCAGGTCCTTGAGGATGGCCGCCGTGGCCATGGGGTCCAGGTGCGCCAGGATCAGGGCAATGGTCTGCGGATGCTCGCCGCGCAGCATGGCGCCCAGCTGCTGCGGGTCGGCGCTGCGCAGGCGGTCCAGGCCGGCCACGTCGGCCAGCTGGCCCTGGATGCGCTTCATCATCAGGGCGGCGCGCTGGGGGCCGAACGCCCGCTCCAGGATCTCGCGGGCGTAGTCCACGCCCCCCTCGGCCAGCTGCCCGGCCGCGCGCAGCATCTCCAGCCACTCCTCCAGCACCGCCTCCACCGTGGGACCGTCCACGCGGTCCATGCGGGCGATCTCGAAGGTGAGCCCCTCCACCTCGTCGGTGGGCAGGCGCTGGGTGATGAGGGACGCGGTCTCCGCGCCCAGGGCCATGCACAGGATGGCCACCTTCTGCTTGCCCGTGAACTGCGCCGTGAGCGCCGTTCCTTCCGCCACTGCGACCATGTGTCAGCTCTCCTTCATCCAGGCCCGCACCAGGCGGGCGGCGACCTCGGGCTGGTCCTTCACCACGTCGGCGACGCGGTCCAGCACGGTGGGCGGCGGCGGCGGCAGCGCGATGGCGGGCTCCACCGGCGGCAGCGCCCCGGCCACGGCCCCGTCTCCCCCCGTCCCCAGGGGCAGGGCCGGCACCAGCACCCCGTTTTCGTCCTCCTGCCGCGCGGGCGCCGGCGGGCGCAGGGAGCGAATCAGCTTGAGCGCGATGTACGCGGCCAGCAGGAGGGCCAGCAGGTTGAGGGCGGGGCGCTGGAACTCGCGCACCAGCTCGCCCGCCGTGGGCGCCGCGTCGTCCGCCGGGAGCCCGGCGCCGCCGTCAAACGGCATGCTCACGACGCTCACCACGTCGCCGCGGCGCGGGTCCACGCCCACGGCGCTGCTCACGAGGGCCTGCAGCCGCTCCAGCTCCACGGGCGGGCGCGGCGTCGTACGTCCCCCGCCCACGGCCGGCTTTTCGTTCACCAGCACGGCCACGGTGAGCCGCTTGAGGGTGCCGCCGTTGCTGCTGAACGTCTCCAGCGACCGCGTGTTCTCGTACGTGGCCGTGGACGTCTCGCTCCCCGCGCCGCCCTGCGGGCCGGGGAGGATGGCGCTCTTTTGCTCGGTGGCGATGGCCTGGCGGTCGGGGTCCACGCTCTCGGTGGTGCGCTCCACCCGGTCAAAGCTCAGGTCCGCCGTCACCCGCACGCGGGCGTTGCCGGCGCCCACGGCCTGGGCCACCAGGTCCGTGGCCTTGCTCTCCAGGTACTGCTCCATCTCGCGGCGCATCTCCAGCTGCCGGTTGGCCAGCGCGTCGGCGCTGCCGGGCTCGGCGGACGAGGAGAGCAGGCGGCCGGCATCGTCCAGCACCATCACGTCCTCGCTGCGCACGCCGTCCACGCTGCCGCTCACGAGCGCCGCGATGCCCTTGACGACGGCCGGCTCCGGCTCCGCCCCGCCCTGCAGGGAGAGGACGACGGAGGCCTCCGTGGGCTTGTTGCCGCGCAGCAGGGACGACTGCTCGCTCATGGCCAGGTGCACCTGCGCGGCCTTGACGCCCCGCATGCGGCCGATGGTGCGCTCCAGCTCGCCCTCCAGCGCCCGGCGGTAGTTCACCCGCTGGCTGAAGTCCGTCATCCCCCACGACGGCTGGTCGAACAGCTCCAGCCCGGGGCGCGCCTTTTCGCCGCCGAGTCCGGCGCCGGCCAGGGCCACGCGGGCGCGGGCCAGGTCCGGCGCGGGAACGCTGATCCGCGATCCGCCGTCGTCCAGCGCGAAGGGGATGGCGGCCTCCTGCAGCTGGTCCGTCATCTGGCCCACGGACTCCAGGGGCACGTTCTGGTACAGCGGCACGTACGCGGGCGCCGTGGCCCAGAACGAAAAGGCGAGGATGAGGGCCACTACGCCCACGCCCGCCCCGAGGATGACCGCGCGGCGCGGCCCCCCGATTCGGTCGATGAGCGCGCGCCCGCGCTCCAGCAGCTCGTCCGGCTTCACGTCCCGCTACCTCAGCTCTGCATGGTGGACAGGGACTGCCACGCCTCGAGCACCTTGTTGCGCACCTCCACCAGCATCTCCAGGGCGATGCCCGCCTCCTCGGTGGCCGCCATCACCTGGTGCAGCTCCACGCTGGGGTCGCCGCTGACGAAGGCGTTCACCTTTTGCGCGGCGTCGTCCTGCACGGCGCTCACCTGCCCCAGCGCCTGCTTGAACGTGTCGGCGAACGACGGCCCGTCCGCCGCCGCTGTGCCGCGGATGACGCCGCGCCCCGCGCCGATCTCGCCGATGCCGATTCCACCCATTCCCGGGATCATGTCACTCATCGTCCTTTGTCCTTCAGACCGTCACGTCCAGGTGAAGCCCGCGGAACACCGGCGGGCCGTTGGTCTCGGCGGTACGACCGTACGTAAGGGGGCCCAGCGAGCCGATGCGGGCAAAGAAGGCCCGCTCCTCGGGCGACAGGCCGCTCCACAGCTCGGGGTCCGTCCCCGGCGGGGTGTCGGCCGCGCCGTCGCGGCCGGGAAGCACCAGGTCGCGCCCCGTGCCGTCGGCCCCGCCCGTGCGGCCGCGGTCCGTGCGCGGCGTCCACTCCGGGAGGCCGGTGAGGATTCCCCCCGCGGCCCCCGCCCCCACGCGGTTCAGCGCCATGTGCGTTACAGGTTGATGGAGGCGCGCAGCATGGCCTTCGCGCTCTGGAAGACCGTGGCGTTGGCCTCGTAGACCCGGCGGGCGTCCATCAGCTCCACCAGCTCGTCCGTCACCCGCACGTTGGGCATGCGCACGTAGCCGTCGGCGTTGGCGTCGGGGTGGCCGGGGTCGTACATCAGCGCCCCCTCCGTGGCGTCTTCCTCCACGGCGGCCACGCGCACGCCCAGCGGGTTCTGCAGGGCCTCGCCGCCGGGCAGCCGGCCCAGGGCGGGCAGCCCGTCGGGGCCCAACTCGAACGGCTGCCCCGGGATCTCGCCGGCTTCCATGCGCACCACGCGGCGGCGGTACGGCGTGCCGTCGGCGGCGCGGGTGGTCTCGGCGTTGGCGATGTTGGTGGCCACGGTCTCGATGCGCATCCGCTGCGCGCTCAGGCCGCTGCTGGCGATGGCCAGCGTGCGGAACATGGGGCGCACGACGGGGCGGTACGGGTCGGGCGGAAACCCGCCGATGGGATCGGGCATGCTCAGCGTCCCCGGATGCTCAGGCGGAGCTGCTCGTAGCCCTTGCTGAGCAGCTTGGCGTTGGCCTCGAAGCGGATCTGCTCGTCGGCCAGGGAGACCATCTCGGCCTCCACGTCCACGGGGCCGGCGCCGGGGCTGCCGGGCTCGGCGGGGGTGCCGGGGAGGGCAAAGCCGTCGCTGTTGGCCAGCGTGGCCTTGGCCACGCGGTCGGCGATCAGCCGGGTGCGCTGGCTGCCCACGTCCAGGGCTTCCTTGAGTTGCGTGGCGGCCGTCGTGCGGCCGATGAACCCGTACAGCATGCGTAGCTCGTTGCGATGGGAGGCTCGATGCGATTGCCGCCCCGTGCCAAGGCATGCGCCGGACCACGTGCCGCGCCGGGGAGGCAAAGCACGCAAACCACCTTATGGAAACAACTTAGGATGTACTCCGCCGAGAATACGGGTGCGGCGCGAACGGGGAAGATTCGGCCTACCCGGCAGGTTCTGCCGGGGCCGAGCGGTGGGAAGGATGTGCCGGGGGCGGGAGGAAAGATGCGACGATGCCGAGCGACCGGATCCGTGCGCAGGGGAGAATTCGCGTCACGGCATCCGGGCGGCGATGGCCGGAGCCCCAGCCGGAGCGAATAAATTCGCCGCTGGAAATTCGCGAAGTCCACCTTCGTGGACTGCACCGCGGCCTCCGTGCGCACAGGCAGAGTTTCGGCGGGACGCGTTGCAAAATTCAGCGCGGATGCCGAACCACTCCGAGGATTGACGGCGGCGGTGTACGTCGGGCGCCCCCCGCTGGGGCAGTCCGCGCAGGCGGACTTCGTGCCTTTCCAGCGGCGAATTCATTCGCTCCGGCTGGGGGCCGGCCTTTATCCGCAATCGGCATGATTCGCTCGACGTGAGGACTGCCATTGTCGCTCCGGCTGCGCGCCGCCACCGTCGAGATCGCTCGCCACGCCTCTCACCCGCGTGGTCGCATTGGCCATTGCCAGATGATCCGCCTCATCCGCCCGTCCGCCTCATCCGCCCATCCGCCCGTCCACCCCTCACGCTCAACTCCCCGCGCCGCCTGCCGATACTGGCGGTACGCGGCGCCGCGTTCGGCGGTGGCCGCAGACGACACGAGCCACGCGCCATGACGATCTACCTTCTCGCAGCCACCGCCGCCGTCGCGGCCGGATGGGCCCTCCGCCGCTACACGGCGCCGCCCTGCCCGCGCTGCAAGCACCGCGACTGGGACATCGGCGGCGACGCGCGGCGCACGTCCCCGTTCGTCCACCGGGGCGAGCCCGTGCTCACACACCTGGCGGAGCTCACGACCTCCCGGGCGCTGGCCTGGAAGGATTGGTACGACACGGACAACGACAGCCACGGCGGCCCCGTCCCGGCCCTCGTCGCGCCCTGAACGGCACGAAGATCCGCCAGGCGA
>NZ_DASURI010000469.1:0-5897 GCF_036280135.1 Longimicrobium sp. | reverse complement strand
AGCAGCGTGCCGAACACCACGTCCTGCTGCCCCGAGGCGCGCGCCAGCACCTGTGCCCACGCCACGTGAAAGACGGCCGCCGCGCTCACCCCCAGCGCACGCGCGCGCTCCCGCAGCCGGGCCGAAAGGGCTGGGTCCACCTCCAGCCGCGCCTCGCGCATGGCGGACCCGTCGCCCCGCACGTCCAGCACCCCGAACGGCGCCGTCGGCTCCTCCACGTCGCCCAGCATCTCCGTGAAGAACGCCCGGTGCTCCTCCTCGCTCACGCCGGTGCGCGCCTGCGCCACGAAGTCGCGAAAGGGCAGCGGCGCGGGAAGCGCGTCCGCGCGCCCCGCCAGGTGCGCCTCGATCTCCCCCTGCAGCACCTCCAGGGTGGCGTGGTCGCTGATCAGGTGGTGGCGCAGGAGGAGGAGCAGCCAGCGGTCCGCCGCCGCGTCGTGCGCGAAGTGGGCGCGCATGAGCGGGGCCTCGCGCAGGTCGATCCGGTGGCGCCGGGGATCGAACCGCGCGTACAGCTGCGCCGCCGCGTCCCCGCCCGCCGGGTCCAGCACCACCTCGTCGGCCTTCAGCCGGGCCGTTCGCCACACCACCTGCACCGGCTCCCGCAGGCCTTCCCAGATCACGGCCGTGCGCAGGATGTCGTGCCGGTCCATCACCGCCTGGAGCGCGTCCAGGTACCGCTCCACGGCCGTCCGGCTCTCGAACACGTGGATGGACCCCAGCAGGTACGGGTCGCCCTCCGCCGTCACCAGGTGGTGAAAGAGGATGCCCTCCTGCAGCGGCGCCAGGGGATACACGTCCTGCAGGTTGTCCGCGCCGCCCGGCACCGCCGCCACGACCCGCGCGTGCTCGGCCTCCGTGAGCTCCACCAGCGGAGGGGCCGGGGGAGGCGCCATGGCCGCCTCGTACCCGCCCGACCGCACCAGCTCCCGCAGCGCCGGCTTGTTGGCCCGCAGGGCGGACACCAGCGCCGCGTCCAGGGCGCGCTTCGTGGAGCGCACGACCAGCTCGTCCCCTTCGCAGGCCAGGACGATTCCACGGTCGCGGAGCTCGTCCAGGAGCGCCGAAAGGCCCGTCTCCGGCTCCTTCCCGGCGACCCGCAGCCCGTCCGCACGAATGCGCGCCGGCCCGGCCGGATCCGGCCGGGCCGGCGTGTCCTCACCCGGCGTGGAACTCGGCTCGTTCGTGACAATCGACATGGCAGCTCAGGTGCAGGCAGTTGCAGGGGTGGGTTCCGCGGGGCCCGCCGAACGGGCGGACGGTACGGCTCCGGGCGGCGCGCGCGGGACGCGGGGCGAGCGCCGTTCTCACGACGCGCCAAGCCCGGGCGATCGCTTATTCTGGGGCGGCAAACGATCAGCGGAAGAGCACAAGTATAACCCCTGCCGGCGCCTTTGTTCAAGGGACCCCGGCCGGTCCGATCCGCGCCGCAACTGCTTTCCGCGTACATTTTTACGCACGCACAGCGGGCCCGGCGAACGGCGGCCCGCACGCGCGCCGCTCTCCGGGACCGCTGGGGAGACTGTCTCTACATGGCGTAAAGAGAACGAAACGATCGCGAGCCCCCACCGCCCCGTGGCGGTGGGGGCCCGGCGCGCGCTCCCGTCCCGGTCAGACGGCCGCGCAGTCCTCCTCCGCCGCCCCGACCTCCGCCCCGACCTCGTCCTCGTACCCGCCCACGACCTTCAGGCCGCGGATGGCGTCCAGGGCCGGGTGCGGGGCGGGAGCGCTCGTGGCCTCGATGAGCGCCTTGATGGTGCGCAGGGCGGCCTTCATGCGGTCCATGCTCTCCGTGCCCACGCCCACGCGGATGTACCCGTCGCACGACCTGCCGTACCCCACGCCCGGGACCGCGGCCACCTTTTCCTCGTGCAGCAGGCGCAGGCAGAACGGCTCCGAGGCCAGGGTGGACGGCGCGATGCTCACGAAGAAGTAGAACGTGGCGCTCCCGTCCATGTACGTCAGCCCGATCTCGTCCATGTACCGGGCCAGCTCCGCGCGCTTGGCCACCACCTCCTGGATCTGCGGCTTGGTGACGGCCAGGATGTCGTGGAAGTGGCGCTCCAGGTACTGCGCCAGGATCGTGGGCGGGCACGTGATGAGGTGCTGGCTGATCTTGAGCAGCTGCTCCATCACCGTGGCGTTGGAGATCAGGTAGCCGATGCGCCACCCCGAGAGCCCCCACCCCTTGGACATGGTGTTGCAGATGATGGTGTGCTCCTTCTCCGGGTCGTCCAGGCCCGTGGAGATGAACGGCTCGGCCGACACGAAGTCGCTGTACGCCTCGTCGGAGACCAGGTAGATGCCGTGCTCCTTGGCCACCGCGTGCAGGTACCGCAGCTCGTCGCGCGTGTATACCCGGCCCGTGGGGTTCTGGGGCGAGCAGATGACGATGGCGCGGGTGCGCGGCGTGACCCACTCGCCCAGCTCCGTCACGGGCACGTCGTGCGGCACCATCACGGGGGTGGCGTGGCACAGCCGCACCTGCTCGCTGTAGCTCACCCACGCCGGCTCCGGCACCACCACCTCGTCGCCCGGCTCCAGCAGCGCCATGAACGTCATGTGCACGGCCAGCTTGGACCCGGCCGTCACCACGATCTCGCTCGCCGGGTCCACGGGCACCCCGTACTCGCTTTCGTAGTACGCCGCCAGCTTCTGGCGCAGCCCGGGAAGCCCGCGCGAATCCGAGTAGTGGTACAGCGAGGGGAACGGGAGCGTGTCGAACGGCTGGAGGGGGATGTCGAAATAGGCCTCGCCGAACGAGCAGATGGTCACGTCCTCGCCCGCCGCCTTGAGGGCGGTGCTGTAGGCGTTGAACTTGATGGACATCGCCGTGGCCACGTCTTCTACGTGCTTCGCGTGCCGGGCCATTGCTTCTCCTTGCGTGAGAGTCGGGAACAGAATCGCCTTTGGGAACCGCGCGGGCACCGTGTTGTGCCCCGCGGGCGGGTCAGGAGAGCGTGAGCTTGGCCCCCGACGCGACAAACCGCTGGAACCCCGCCTCGTCGCCGGCGGCCGCGGCCATGCGGCGCACCGCCTCCTCCAGGTCGGCCTCGGAGGTGGCGGTGGAGATCCGCAGGTAATGCTGCCCTTCGCTGCCGTGCACGCTGAACGAGCGCCGGTCCACCGTGGCCACCCGGTACGCGTGCAGCAAAAAGAGCTGAAAGAGCGTCGCCGGGCTGGTGTGCGTCCGCACCTCCTCCGGCAGCCGCGCGTGCGCCCGCAGCGCGCCCAGGCGCTCCAGCGCGCCGCTCACGTTGGGAAAGGCGTAGAACGCCCCCCGCGGCGTGTGGCAGCGAAACTCCGGGACGGCGTTGAGCCCCCCCACCACCAGGTCGCGCCGGCGCTGAAAGCCCTTCACCATCTCCTGGATGGCGGGGGCGCTCAGGGGCGAGGTGAGCGCCTCCACGGCGGCCCACTGGTTGTACGGCGGGATGGAAGCGAAGTGGTTGATGGACAGCCGCCGGGCCACCTGCGCCTCGCGCACCGTGGGGTACACGGCCCAGCCCACCCGGCCGCCCGTCCACGCGAACGTCTTGCTGCACCCCGAGGAGAGGATGGTGCGGCTTTCCATCCCCGGGAGGGAGGCGATGGAGACGTGCTCGTGCCCGTCGAAGTTGATGGCCTCGTACGCCTCGTCCGAGAACACGCGCGCGTGCGGGCCCGTCCGCTCCAGGAAGAGCCCCGCCAGCTCCTCCAGCTGCGCGCGGGTGGCCACGCTCCCCGTGGGGTTGGAGGGGTAGTTCAGAAAGACCAGCGCCGTCCGCTCGTTCAGCAGCGGCTCGAACACCGCGCGCGTGAGGCCGAACCCGTCTTCCTCGCGCAGCACCGCCGGCACGGGGACGGAGCGGTAGAACGGGATGAACGACTCGTACAGGGGATAGCCGGGCGACGGGTACACCACCTCGTCGCCCGCTTCCACGTAGGCCAGGTGCGCAAAGCCGATGGCGGGACGGTGCCCCGGGAACACCACCACGCGGTCCGGGTCGATGTCCAGCCCGTGCCGCTCGCCCAGCGACTCGGCCACGGCGCGGCGCAGCTCCGGGATGCCCTCGGGGGCGCAGTAGGTGGTGAGGCCGCGGTCCACGGCCCGCTTGAGCGCGTCGGCGATGTGCCCGGGGAGCGGGTAGTCCGGCTGGCCGATGTTGCAGCGGATCACCCGCTCGCCCAGCGACTCCACCTCCGACACCCGCGCGCCCAGGTTGAACGCCTCCTCCGTGCCCATGCGGCCCACGCGCTCCGTGAAGAGCCCGGACCGGGCGGGAAAGACGGGGATCTTGAGCTTCGGCTCCGCGCGCTCCGGGGCAAGCCGGGGCGCGGAGGGAAGGACCTGGATCATGCGCAAATCCTGTAACGTGAAGGGCGAGATGGCGGCCCCGCGGCCGCCGGACGCCCGTATGTGGCGTCCGGGCGGATGGGCCGGCACTCGCCCCGCGGCAAAACCAGACGACAGGACGGCACTCCATTCCCGTACCGGGATGGAGCTGTCCCGTGTCGGGACGCACAACCTGCTGTGATTAAGATTTGTGTCGGATTGAGACAGGCAGACCCGGCGCGGCTCTTGGCTTGGGAACGAGGCCCGGAGCACGAGCGCGACGGAATCCGGAAGCGGCAGGACTAACCCGCAACGACATTTTTATTTCGGTGCCCGATGAGGATAGCCAAGTTCATCCACCCCGTCAAGGCATGCTCCCGTATTTTCCGCCGCCAGCAATGGAAACATCATCCAGCGTAAACCCTTCACGTCACCGCGCAAAGAGAGCGCGCCGGGAGGGGATCGCGCGGACGCGGAACGAACGTGTCCGCGGGGCCGGATACGTGACAATCCCCCCTATTCGCGCGGGAACCCGGCCGGCCCGCACGCCGGGGTGCATCCCGGTCCCGGCGTTCCCACGCGGGCGCTTCCGGGCATCCCCCCGGCCTTCAGGCGCAGGGGCGCACGATCGACCGTATCACGCCACCAGCAGTCACACTAACGCTGGCGTCACCCGCCGTCTTCCGAAGCCGCTCCCGTCGCCCGTTCCATCCGGCGGCGGCGCTCCGGGCCTTCGTTTCCCTGCGGAAACGGTGACGCCTTCGTCCCACGGGACCGGGCGGATCAGCCGGTGACGGCCAGCGGCGGGTGAATGCCGCGGACGGGGATCCCCCGCGCCTCCGCCAGCGCCCCCTGCACGGCGCGGATGAGCACCGGGTACGCGTCGAAGGCAACGCGCGCCTCCTCCAGGTCCAGCCGCTCGCGGTTGGTGTGCGCCAGCGCCTCCCGCCCCGGCGCGAAGCCGATGGTCGGCACGCCGTGGGTCCCGCAGCTGTGCCCGCCGTCCGTGCCGAACTTCCACGGGCGGATCTCCGGCGCCCGCCCCAGCACCTCGCGCAGCGTCCGCGCCGCCGCGACGACGAGCGGATGATCGTCGTCCAGCAGGAAGCCCGGCGTGAAGTTGCTGTTCTCTTCCTCGTAGCCCGTCCACGCCTGGAACCGCGCCCGCCCGGGCAGTACGTCCACCCGCATCCCCTCGACGGACGGCACCCGCGCGGCGATGGCGGAGCGGATCTGCTCCAGCGCCTCGGCCTCGTCCCAGCCCGGCAGCACCCGCCAGTCCAGCGTGATGCGCACCCGGTCGGGCACCACGTTCCCGCTGCGGGGCCACACCTCGATGACCGTCGGCGTCAGCGTGGCCGCGCCCAGGACCGGATGAGACGGCTGCGCGTCGGACAGGTCGCGGAGGGCGAGAAGAACGTGCGGCAGCAGGTCGTTGGGATTGCGCCCCCGCTCCGGCGTGCTGGCGTGGGCCGCGACGCCGTGGATCTCCACGGCCAGCTCCGCGTGCCCGCGGTGCCCCGTGCACAGGTCCAGCCCCGTGGCCTCGCCCAGGATGACGGCGCCGGGGCGGATGCCGGAC
>NZ_DASURI010000468.1:0-4183 GCF_036280135.1 Longimicrobium sp. | reverse complement strand
CATCACCGGCACCGCCGCGCCGCTCGATCCCCATCCCGAGCTCGACCAGTCGCCCGACGGGACGCAGGGCGTCTTCACGGTAGCCATCGAGGATCCGCGCGCGGTGGTCGCGGGCGTGGAGGTGTACCTGCGCGTGCTCGGCACCGACGAGAGCGGGCCGCACCCCATGCTTTACGCTGCCGGCGTCTACGCGTTCGCCTTCACCCTCGACGAGGAGCGAGACACGGGCGTGAGGGCGGTGATCCTGCGCAATGACGGCGGGGTGCCCATCGCCCTGGGCCCCTTCACCGCCGACGCCAACCGCGTCCCCGCCCGGCCGACGACAGGGCGCACGCGGTTCGGCGCGCTGGACCGGATCCAGGTGGACGGTGCCGACTTCGACACCGTTGCCCTCTTCTACCACGCCGTTGACCTCGCGACCGGTACTCCCGGCCCGGAGCAGCCGGTCCCCGCACGCGGCGCAGACCCCAGGTTCGGCGCGGTGACCGTGCCGGCGCTGGAGGCGGAGCAGCTCCTGCAGTTCTACGGCAAGAACGACCAGGGCCTGCCCGGTCCGGTGCGCGACGTGGTGATCCCCCCCAAGGACCCCACGGCCCCCATCCCTCCGCGCCTGGTCATCACCGACGTGGAGGGCGACTCCGCCGGGACGCGCCACGTGCGGATCCACGTGGACAACCCGCAGGGCGACGGGGGACTGCTCAAGGTGTGGCTGAACCGCGACGGCTACGAGTCGGCGGACCCGGCGCTGCCGGCGGACGGCACGATCGCGGGCGTCGGGGAGGTGCACGACTTCGACGAGGACACCGCCGTGCAGCGGCCCCCGCCGGCCGCGGCCGCCAACCTGCTCGCCAACATCCGCGTGCCGAGCAACCAGGACAAGAAGATCTACTTCGAGTACCTCTCCGAGTTGCCCGTCGAGGGCGTTCCGCCCGGGGCCGCCCAAGAATACGTGCTGCGCGCCCGCGGACCCTGGAACCAGGCGGGGACGCGCCTCGACAGCGCGCTCGTGCTCCCCATGGCGGCCGTCGCCGGCGTGACCGCGGTGTACGTGGGCGACCCGCCGACGACGACCCGGTCCGGCACGACCCTGAGCGCCGACGTGCCCGCACACGCCCTCCACGTCGCCGGCGCAGTGATGGAGTACTCCGCCGGCTCGGCCGCGGTGGAGCTCGGGACTCACGCCACCGGAGACCCGTTCTGGATCTACGCCGACGACCCCTCGTTCGAAGGCGGCGCCGTTGCGTACACGATCACCTTCACGTTGAGCGACCTCGCGGGCTCCAGCGCGCGCCGCCTCGTCGGCTATGGAGAAGTGCCCGCCGACGGTGTGAGTGGTGCGGTGGCCAAGCGAGGCGGCTTCCAACCCTCCCAGTCATGAGTCGCGACTTACGCCCGTTCACCGTTCTCACGCACACCGCGGGTGCGGGACGCACGGCCGACGTGCGCCCCGTCATCATGGGCCCCGGCGGAGCCTGGACGATCGGCGCGGTGGAAGCAGGCACGGTCCTGCGTGCGCTGCGCGGCCGCGCCGAGCTGCTGTCCGGCGCGGGTGAGCTCACGCTGGACGCCGAGGTGGACGGGTCGACGGCGCTTTCCCTCCTACTGGCCGAGGAGATGTCCCTGGTTGAGGGGCCGGCAACACTTGCCAGCGCGGCCGAGGTGGAGGTGAGGGTCGGAGGTCTGTCCGGCATCGCCGCATCCGCGACCGTGGAGGGCTCGCTCGCGGTTCAGCAGGGCGCTCGGTCGCTCATCTACGTCTTGCTGCCCGGCGATGTGGAAGGCGCTCCCCCGGCCGCGGCGACCGTCGTGGTCCTGCCGTCGTCGGCCGAGGTGGACGAGGGAAGCACCGTGCAGCTCGCTGCCGTCGTTCTCTCCGAGGACGGCGTGGAGCTCGCGGATTCCGTCACGTGGAGCTCGGTGTCCCCGGCCGTCGCCGGCGTCGACGCCACGGGCCTGGTGACGGCGTTGGGCAACGGGGAGGTGGAGGTCCGCGCGACCGCCCCGAATGGGGTTTACGGGTCCTGCGTGGTGACCGTGTACCCGGTCGTGGCTACGGTGGTCGTCACGCCCGACCCGGCCGCGGTGGCTGAAGGCTCGACCCTCCAGCTCGTGGGCACGGCACGAGACTCGGGCGGCGACCCCCTGGAGGAGCCGCTCACCTGGGCCACATCCGCGGCCGCGGTTGCGACGGTGTCAAGCACGGGGCTGGTGACAGGGGTATCCGGGGGAGCCGCGCAGATCACTGCCCAGGCGGCGAACGGGGTTGCAGGAACAACGAGCCTGACGGTCACGAAGCCGGCAGTCTATACGGCCGACTTCACCACCATGGCCGACGGCGCCCCGGCCGGGATGACGACGTTGATCGCCGGCGGCAGCGCCGCTACACGGCCGACGTCGATTTTCAACGTCACCGCCGCGCGCGGGCGGTTCCTGAACGGCTCCTCGAACGAGCACGGGGCGGCCGTTCGCGATGGCACCGCCGCCACTCAAGGAGTGGTTCGAACCTCGTTCCAGATGTCCCAGCTCCGCGCCGGGTTCGCGGAGCGCGGCGGTGGGCTCATCCTGCTCGCCACGCTCAATGCGTCAGCCCCACTGGGCTTCACCGGCTGCAGGGTGCACACCGACCTCTCTGTCGATACAGGCCAGTTCACCCTGCTCAGCGACTGCTATAACCAAGCAGGTGTTCAGGTGAACGGTCCCGGTTCGATCGTTCTCGCTACCATCGCAGGGCTGACGGTGTCGACGGTCCTGCACCTTGAGGGAGAGTTCTACTACGCGGGGTCCGTCGCGCACCTGCGCGTGCGGCTTTGGAAGGACGGCGGCGCAATGCCTGCTTGGCCCGCGTCCGGTTCGTCGGTCGCGGGCGCGACCGACTACGTCATGGGAACGGCGATGGCGGGGACGTGGGGAAGGTTCGGGGTCGCCAACCGAGGCGTTCCGCCTCGGTACCTCAATCTCTCGGCGTCGGGGCTGTGGGTCTGAGATCGGGTTTTGCGATAAGTCGAATATCGCAAAATAAAGCGGCAAATTTTCGCACGCGGCAACACGTTGCTCCGGTCCACGCCCGCACTTTCGCACTTTCGCACTTTCGCACTTTCGCACTTTCGCACTCTCGCACTCTCGCACTCTCGCACTCTCGCACTCTCGCACTCTCGCACTCTCGCACTCACGCACTCATCACGCACTCCATGCTCAAGCGACTGATCGCCGCGGGGCTCCTGGCCCTGGCGGCGCGCGCGCCCCTCGCCGCGCAGCACCCGCTGGGCGGACAGGGGCCGTACGATCCCGCCGTGCCCACACCCGCGTCCGTGCTGGGATACGAGCCGGGCGAGCGGTTCACGCCGCATCACCTGCTCATGCGCTACGTGGAGGCCGTGGCCCGCGCCAGCCCCCGCGTGCGGCTGGACACCGTGGCCCACTCCTTCGAGGGGCGCGAGGTCGTGCTCATCGCCATCACCAGCGAAGCCAACGCCGCGCGGCTGGAGGACATCCGCCGCGACGCCGCCCGCCTGGCCGACCCGCGCGGCGCCTCCGCGGCGGAGCTGGCGGCCGTGCGCGACCGCATCCCCGCCATCGCGTGGATGGGCTACACCGTGCACGGGCCCGAGGCCTCCGGCGCCGAGGCCGCCCTGGCCGTCCTGTACCAGCTCGCTGCGGGGCGGGACGACGAGACGCGCCGCATCCTGGACAACGTCGTCGTCCTCATCGACCCCCTGCAGAACCCGGACGGCCACGAGCGCCACGCGCAGGACGTCATGCGCATGCGCACGGCCCTGGGCGTGCCCGCGCACCCCGACGCGCGCATCCACGCCGGCACCTGGCCCGGCCCGCGCACCAGCCACTACCACTTCGACCTCAACCGCGACTGGTTCACGCAGTCGCACCCCGAGACGCGCGGCCGCGTGCAGACCATGCTGCGCTGGTGGCCCCACGTGGCGGTGGACCTGCACGAGATGAGCTACACGTCCACCTACTTCTTTCCCCCGCCCATGGCGCCCATCAACCGCCTGGTGGACCCGTCCGTCCGCCGCGGCTGGGAGGCCTTCGCCGCCGGGAACATCGCCGCCTTCGACGCGCGGGGATGGGCGTACTTTCGCCGCGAGGGATACGACGAGTTCTACCCCGGCTACGGCAGCTCGTGGCCCATCTACAGCGGCGCCGTGGGGATGACGTACGAGCAGGC
>NZ_DASURI010000467.1:0-2396 GCF_036280135.1 Longimicrobium sp. | reverse complement strand
GATCGGCTCCACCCCCACGGCCTCCATGGCGCGCAGGAACTTCTTCTCCACCATCTCGGCGCCCTCGTGCAGGGCGCCCGACGGCGTGGTCGCGGGGTCGAAGTCCGCGATGCGGGCCAGGTCGTCCAGGGGCTCCAGCAGGCGCTCCAGCACCTGTGCCTGGGCCCGGGCGATGTTGTCGGCCCGCTCGCGCTCCACCCGCTTGCGGTAGTTGTCGAACTCGGCGGCCAGCCGCAGGTGCCGGTCGCGCAGGGCGGTCAGCTCGTCGCCGCCTCCGCCCATGGCGGCCTGCGCCTCGGCGTGGGCGGGCCCGCCGCCGCCAAGGCCGTCGGCCTGTCCGTTCGCCTGGCCGTTGCCCTGCCCGTTGGCCTGGCCGTCGGCTGCCTGCGCCTCGTCGTGCGGGCGCCCGTTGTCCTGATCGCTCATCAGTCCCCGAAAAGAATAACCGCGTACGCGTCGTATCTCGTCAACCGGCGGCGCGCATCGGCGCCGCGGAAAGCGAACTCCACGGGGGCAAGCGAGGTGCCATCCGCCCCCGCCAATCTGGCAGCAACAATCCGCCTCAGCCCGCCCTCTATACACTCGAATCCGAAAAACATCTGACATCCGGGCCGAGGCCGTCCGTGTCAGTTACTTTCGCACTTCGCACTTTCGCACTTTCGCACTTTCGCACTTCGCACTCACGCACTCCCCAGCTTCCGTTCCAGCCAGTCCGCCACGTCCGCGATCACCCGGTGCCGCTCGGCCTCGTTCAGCGCCTCGTGCTGAAAGCCCTCGTATCGCTTGACCTCCACCTCGCCCGGGCAGGCGCTGGCGAAGCGCGCCACGGCCTCCGGCGCGACGACGCGGTCCCCGGTGGGCGCCAGGACCAGCAGGGGGACGCGGATGCTGTCCGGCTGCCGGAACGCCTCGTCCATGGCCCGCACCATCTCCGTGTACAGCCGCGGCGTGATGGTGGGGTGCAGCAGCGCGTCCGCGCGGTACGCGTCCACGTAGCCCGGCGCCGTCGACAGCATGGACGGGTCCAGCTCGTTGCTCATGGGCAGGCGCGGCAGCACCCGGCTGAAGACGCCGGCGAGCGCCGTCTTCCACCGCGGCGCCTGGACCGCGATCCCCAGCAGGGGGGCGGAAAGGACGGCGCCGGCAAAGCCCGCCTCCGGGTGCGTCTGCAGGTGGCGGATGGCGATCAGTCCGCCCAGCGAGTGCCCCAGGAGAAAAACGGACGTTCCCGGCGGAAGTTTCGCCGTGACGGCGCGGCGCCACGCCTCCAGGTCGCGCACGTAGTCGTCGAAGCCGTCCACGTGGCCCCGCGGCCCGCCCGACCGGCCGTGTCCGCGGTGGTCGATGGCGTGGACGGCGATGCCGCGCTCCGCCAGGTGCCGCGCCAGCTCCGCGTACCGCCCCCCGTGCTCGCCGTGCCCGTGGCTTACGAGCAGCGCGGCGCGCGGGGGCTCCGCGGGGGACCACGACTGGTGGTGAATGCGGATGCCGTCGGCGGCGCGCAGCTCGCCCGCGTCCTCACGGACGGCCATGGGCGGCGTCAGCGGTGAGGGGCGGGGCGGCGGCTCACGGCGCCGCCTGCTTCTTGCCGGCCAGCGAGCCGAAGTCGCGCAGGTAGACGTACAGCGAGTACACCGTGAGCACCACGGCGATGGTCAGGGCGACCACCGTGAACCCCGCGTGGAACCACTGCCAGTACTCCCACAGCTTCGTGTTCCACCCGTGCTCGCGCGCCGCCGACTGCAGGGCGTACCAGAAGATGGCCGCGCCGATGAACAGGTTCTGGAAGACCGCCTTGAGCTTGCCCGCGTTGCCGGCCGCCAGGACGACGCCGCGCTTGGCCGCGAAGCCGCGGAAGACGGTGATGAACGCCTCGCGCCCAAAGATGACGACCAGGATCCACAGGGGGAACTTCCACCCGAACCAGGGAAAGCGGGTGCCGGGCTCCGTCCAGTGGCTCAGCAGGTAGAACGGGATGAAGGTGGCGGCCAGCAGCAGCTTGTCGGCCAGCGGGTCCATCAGCTTGCCAAAGTCGCTGATGAGGTTGCGGCTGCGCGCCAGGTGGCCGTCCCACAGGTCGCTGAACGCGGCGGCCAGAAAGATTACGAAGCCCGCCATGCGCCACGAGAAGCCGTCGTACATCACCATGGGCGCCACCACCAGCGCCAGGACGATGCGCCCCAGCGTGATCGCGTTGGGAAGGTTGCGCCAGGCCATGGGTGCGGGCGTCCTTTAGCTGAGGGACTTGATGACCAGCTTGCTCACGGCCTTGAGCGTGTCGAACACGCCGATGCCGCGGGTGGCCACCGCCTCGTAGTACGGCACCGCGTTGGGGTTCAGCTCGCGCTGCAGCTCGTCGAGCGACGAGATGTTGGGCAGGTCGCGCTTGTTGTACT
>NZ_DASURI010000466.1:0-17231 GCF_036280135.1 Longimicrobium sp. | reverse complement strand
CTCGACGCCGCCACCCTGCGGCTGGCGCAGCGGGCCGCCCACCTTCGCGTCCGCGCCGTGGTGGCCGTCCACGAGCCGCTGGCCGACACGCTGCGCCCCATCCTCACGCACCCCGACGACCTGGGGGACGACGTGCTGGAGTGGCTCGCCCTGCGGGGCCGCCCGCTCGCGCCGGCGCCGGCCGCCATCGTGCGACGGGTGATGGGCCGGGCGGACCGCCGCGAGCCCCTGCGCGAGCTGCTGGAGGCGATGGGAGAGTCCGAGCGCACGGCGCGGCACCGGATGCGGGTGGACGGCCTTCCCCCGCCCTCCGCGTGGCACCAGGTGGCGCGGGCCCTGCACGCCGCCCTGCGCATCCAGGCGCAGCCGGACGCGGCCCTCGCCCCGCTCGCCCTGGCGCTGGGCTACGCGGACCGCTCGGGCCTGTCGTGGCAGCTCACCCGCACCTTCGGGGTCACGCCCGTGGCCGTGCGGGGCACGCTGGGATGGGAATGGCTCCTGGACCGCTGGCTCGCCGGCCGGTGCCGGCCGTGACGCCAGCGGCAAGGAATCGCCTCATCAAACATTGTCTGGATATGGGATTGCAATGTACCCTACGGAGCAGTGGGCCCACTGGTTCGTCCCCGTCGCCTCCCGGCGGCGGGTCCCCCCCTCCCAAGCTGTGAGGCACCCATGCGTTTCGCCAAATCGTTCCTTGCCGCGTTCGCCGTCGCGCTCTTCGCCTTCGCCGCGACCACCCCGGCGCCGGCCCCGGCCGCCGAGCAGTCCATCATCTGGACGGACGGCGCCGGCAACGTGGACGAGGTCTGGCTCATCTACGTGGACGGCCAGCTCGACACCATCTGACGCACCGCCGCGGTACCCGGGCCCGGCGCGGCGGCCGCCGCGCCGGGCCCTTCCCTTTCACACCGGTCATCCCGATGACGCAGGACCGCAGACGGCGCGCGCTGCACGCGGCCAGCATGGCCGCGGGCGTGGCCGCCGCGCTCGCCACCGTGGCCGTGCTGCGCGGGGACGGCCCGCTGGCGCGCGCCACGCCCCGCCCCCCGCCGGGCTACGTGGCCGCGCGGTCCGGCGGGATCACGCTCTACGCCCCCTCGCGCGAGTCGCTGCTGGACGGCATCCGCGAAGTCCAGGAGGCCCAGCACGCATTCCGTGGCCGATTTGGCGCGGAGCCGGGCGACGTGGTCGTCGTGCTGGCGGACAGCCCGGCCGCGTTCCGGGCCATGGACCTGGCCTCGCTGCGCCGCCCGGGCGCCGGCTTCGTGCCGTTCGTCACCCGCGCGGCCGTGGGGTCGGCCTCCGGGACGGATGACCTGCTCGCGCTGGACGACGGCGCCCTGCTCAAGCAGGTGGACGGCGCCGCGCGCGTGGTGGAGCCCGGCACCGGCGCCGCGCGTGCCGCGGGGCTGCGCGCCGATGACGAGGTCGTGCGGGTGAACGGCGATCCCGCCGCGCCCCTGGACTCGCTGGCCGCGCGCTTCGGAGCCCTGCCGGCGGGCGCGCCCGTCCGCCTGGAGCTGCGGCGCGACGGCGCGCCCCTGCGCCTGGAGTACCGCAAGGGCGCCAGCCGGCCCAACGCCGCCGCCGCGTACGCGCAGGCGTCCGCCCGCTTTCGCGCGGAAGGCAACACGCTGGGCCACGAGGTGTGCCACCAGTTCGTGGCCGGGCTGGCGGACGACGCGGGGAGCCGGCGGACGGCGCCGCAACCCGGCTACGGCGGCGACGCGCTCCCCGACTGGTTCGACGAGATGGCCGCCACGCTCTGCGAGAGCCCGGCCGCGCGGGACCGCCGCCGCGCGTACCTGCGCGCCAGCCTGGACGAGCGCATCTCCCTGGACGTGCTGTCGCGCATGCCCCACCCCGTGAGCGCGGCCGTCGCCGTACGCCCGCGCGGCGAGGCGCCGGCCTCCACGGAGGGGCTGCCCGTGCAGGTGATCCGCGGCGAGGCCGCGCGCGAGCTGCTGCGCAACCTGAACGCGCCCATGTTCTACGCGCAGTCCCTTTCCTTGGGCGAGTTCCTCTCCGAGCGTGGCGGTCCGGAGACGCTGCGCGGCCTGACTGAGTCCCTGGCGCGCGGCCGCACCCTGGACGAGGCGCTGCGCCTGGCGCAACGGCGCGCGCCCGCGCTGCCCGGCAGCATGCAGGCGCTGGAATCCGCGTGGCTGCGCTGGCTGGCGGAGGGCCGTCCCTGATCGCTCCTCGGCGATTCGAGGAAGGACAAAGCCCACGCGCGGGAAAAGAGCAACCGATTCGTTTTCACGCGAATGCGGTGGCAGTAAACGCCCGCCCACCCCGGATCTTCGCTCCCCCGGGTCCGAAGTCACTCCGGCGCGTACAGGCGCACCTGCGTGCAGCCGGGGCAGCGCCAGGCGTAGACAGTGAGCTGGCGGCGGCCCTTGAGCTTGAGCCCCCAGAAGCCCTTTTCCGGCGGCCCCTCCACCCAGGTCCCCGCGGCCACGTGGCCGCTGGCGGGCACGCCGTTCAGCATGTAGCCGCCTTCCATGCGCCGCTGGCAGTCGGGACAGATCGGTTGCGCCATGGGGACCCGCGTTGGCTAGAGGGGTTTCCGCCGTTGCGGATGCAGTATAGCGCCGGGGACGCATCCCGCGCGAAATCCCCGCGTCCGTGGCCCCGATCAGGACCGGGATCGCAGCTTTTCCCGGAGCGTGGGGATTCCGGGTGACGCGGGATCGGCCGGAGCCCTGCCGGCGGGGGCCAGGGTGCGCGGATCGCCTCGCGCGGCCTGCACGGGCGCGCAGTCGTCCACGCGCGGGGCGCGGAGCTCCAACACGCTGTCCACGCGCATCTCGAAGATCGACACGCCCATGTGCCCGTAGGAGCCGGGCCCCGTGACGGTGCCCCGCCAGTGGACGTAGTACCGGGGATTGCCGTACGAATCGCGCGGCGCGTCCCCCGGCGTGAAGCCGTCCGGGAACCGCGCGCCCCGCAGGATGGCCCAGGCGCGCCGCTGGTCCAGGGACCCCGTCCGCAGCGAGTCGGACGGAACGAACCACGCGTCCTCCATGCAGGGAACGAACTCGCTGGACTCGAAGCCGGGCGTGTAGTAGCCCCGGAACGCACCCGTGATGCTGCGGAGGGGACGCGGATCGCACACCGCCGTGTCCACGGCCCAGTCCCGCCGCGTGGCGGCGCCCTCGGACACGCGGACCTCCCCGGACGCGATCCGCTCCCCGAAGATGCGGACGGTCCCGCACGAGACGTTGACCTCCAGCGTCCCCGCGGGAAGGCTGTCCACGCGGAACGCGGCGGACGAGTCCACCGGCGCGCAGCGCGACCAGCGGGTCCCGCGCGCATCCGGCAGCACCACGCAGACGTGCGCCCGCGCGACGGGCCGGCCGCTCGCCGCGTCACGGACGATCCCCACGAGGGCCCCGCTGCCGGAGGGCAGGCGCTGCGCCGGCGCGGCACCGGGCAGGGCCGCGGCGGCGACGGACGCCATGACGGCAAGGTGGACGAGGCGCATCATCTGATCCAGGTTCGGGAAGCGTTACGACGGAGCACGGTGCGAGAACGCGCGAGCTCGCGCAATCCGAACGGCGGACCGGCCCCGCGGCGACGATGCCACGGGGCCGGCTTTTCCCTCGATTGACCGCCCTCAGCCGCCGCTGCGTCGTCGTGCACGCCGGCGAGCTGGAATCCTTGCCGAGTCGCCGACATCGTCCAGGCCGGACTACGCGTGATCCGGTTCAGGGCAGCCGCGGGACGGTACGGGCTCAGGAATGACGCAGCCCCTCCGCGCGCGTGAGGTGCTCCCGCAGCAGGGCGTTGATCTGCTCCGCGCGCTGGATGGTCACTCCGTGCGAGGCATCGCTCACCTCCACGAAGCGGGCGCCCGGCACGCCCTGCGCCAGCGCTCGTCCGTACCGTGGCGGAGCGATCGGATCGTGCGTTGCGCTTACGACCAGCGTGGGCACGCCTGCCAACTGGCCCAGCCGCGTGCTCGCATCGTACGCGCGCAGGGCCCGCAGCTGCCGCATCGCCACCGGCGGCTGGTCCGCCAGATCGTGCCCGAAGAGCGGTTCCAGGCTCGCCGCCAGCTCCTCCGCCTCGTCCGGGACAACCGCCCCGGGGGGCAGGACGATCTCCAGGAACGCACGCCGCCGCATCCGCCGCGTACCGAGCGAGGAACGCAGCCCCAGCCACAGCATCCGCCGGGAGAGCCGGGTGGCATCGCGCCCGCGAGCGACGGTGCACAGGAGCGAAAGGCTGCGCACCCGCTCCGGTGCCGAGAGCGCCAGCTCCAGTGCGACCGGCCCGCCCAGGGAGTGCCCGACCACGTGGGCAGAATCCCACCCCTGGCAGGTGAGGAGCGCCAGGGCATCGTCCGCCATCTGCTCCACCGTGAGCGGCTGTGTGAGGGGCTGGCTGTCCCCCATGCCACGGTTGTCGAAGGAGAGGCAGCGGAACCCGGACGAGAGCGCCTCGACCTGGGGGGACCAGCCGCGCCCGTGCACGCCGACACCCTGGATGAAGAGCACGGGCGGACCCTCGCCCTCGACTTCGTAGGCAAGGCGGCAACCGCCGTGGTCGAGGACGTGTGCGCTCATCGGATGAAACCTCGTCAGGTCAGATTGCCGTGGAAGCCGCCGAACGCCGACGGATCAGGGGTGCGGGACCGCACGCGAGCCGGTCATCCATCGAAGGCATGGTTGACCCGCGTGTCGCGCAGGAGCAAGCCACAATCCGCCGTTCCTGCAGCGACAGGAGGACGATCACGAAGACCGTGACCCACATCACTGCCTCGATCCTGCGGGGCCGGCGCGCAAGCCTGTCGTCAGCGAGAGTATGAGCGGCCCCGCATCCGCCGCAGCCGATCGTCGACCGCATCCGCACGCATTGAAGGGCACCGGCCGGGTGAGGGAGAACCGCCGCGCCGGGTCCGTGTGGATGCGCATCGCCGTGGCGCGCTCACCGGGGCGCGCCCTGGCGACGCGCACACGCGCTAGAGGATGTAGCTCGCGATCAGGCGGTCCAGCTTGCGGATGTCGATCCCCTTGTTGAGGTTGATCTTGAAGTGCCCCGCCCTGGTCCAGAGCTCCAGCTCGGCGTTGAAATCCAGGAACGACCCCGCGTTCTCGGTGGAATACATGACGATGGACTTGAACGGGATGGTGTAGATCTCCACCTTCTTTCCCGTGAGTCCCTGCTTGTCGGCGATGATGATCCGCTTGTTGGTGATCGTCGCCACGTCGCGGATGGTGCGGTACGCTCCCACCGGCTCTTCTCCGTCGATCAGCAGCGCGCGGATCTCCGCGGGCACGGCGATCTCTTCGACGAACGTCCAGGTAAGGATGGGGCTCAGGGCAGACATCGGTTTCCGTGTGGGTGGGTCGTGGGTGGTGACGTCCGGCGGGTGGCTGGATCGGTGGCCGGGAGAACCTAACCAGCGCGCCAATCCAGGAAAAGGCAGCGGCCCCGTCCCAACCGGCAGGCCCGACCGGCCCCGCGGCATGTTCGCCGCGGGGCCGGTCTCGTCACTTCATCCGCATCGGCTCAGAGGGTCTCCACCCGGCCATCCTGGATGGCGATCACCTGTCCGTTGAAGCGCGTGAGCTGAAAGAAGCCGCCGTCCTCGTTGTAGGTGACGCTCAGCTCCTGCAGCAGCGCGATGGCACCGCCTCGCCCAGCAGCAGCGAGTAGGTGTAGTCGCTGCGCCAGTGCACGCCCGCCGCGTTGCGGAAGAGGGCGATGTTGCCGGCCAGCTTGTTCAGCTCGCCCGTCACCGTCATCTGCCCCGCGTCCGCGCCCGTGTAGGGCACCAGCGCCGTGCCCGCGGCGTTGGGGATGAGCGGGTTCTCGATGGGCGTGTTGCCGTCGAAGAACGCCTTGAGGAGGGTGACGGCCGCCCCCGCGCCCGTGGCGTGCCCCGCCGCGTACGCCGGGTGCGTGGGCGCGCCCTCGGGAAAGGCCTGCGGCAGCAGGTACGAGGGAAAGCGCTCCCCCGCCTGGCCGTAGTACGGCGCCAGGCCGCCCCCCTGCAGCGAGTTGCGGATGCTCACGTGGATGGGGTAGTCCCGCCGGGCGTTCAGCCAGTTGTCGATGCGCCCGCCGAACTCCTCCGGCCGCAGCCTGCGGTGCACGAACCACTTCTGGAACCACGTGGCCCGCAGCGCCCGCGCCACCCCCTCGTTCAGCAGCTCCAGCAGGTGCACGGGGCCAAAGGTGACGAAGCCCGCCTGCGTGCGCGAGTCGCGCACCGTCCCCGGCGAATCGTACGGGTTGCCGTTGCCGAACGGGAACTCCATGTCCACCATGGGCCGCCCCGCGCCCACACCGTTGAGCTGGTTGCCCGTGGGCTCCGCCAGCAGGATCGTCGCCGCGTTGTAGAACGCGTTGATCACCTGGTCAAAGTGCACGTAGCTGGTCCCGTCGCGGAGGTTGCGGATGAAGCGCCGCTGCGTGTCGAACTGGTCCTGCCCCCGGAAGTCCGCCCCGTTCTGCGCGTTGAGCCAGGGCGCGAAGCTCGTCAGGTAGTCCACGCCCGGCTGCACCGTCAGCTGCCGCTGGTCGATCACCTGCGAGCCGTAGGTGATGTACCCCTCGTCGGCGTCGCGGCCCTGGCCGTCCGGCTTGCGGGGATCGGCGTTCCCCTTCCACAGGAACTGCGAGACGTACGGCCCCACCTGCTCGCCCGGGTAGATGCCGCGAAAGACGTTCTGCGTGGTCACCGGCACCGTGCCGCCGAACGCGGGGAACTCGTTGTTCAGCGAGGCGACGGCCTGCGCAATGACGGGGTCCGTCCCGTAGCTGGCGAAGTGCACGTCGCGCGCGACGGCCATCCAGTACAGCTCGCCCATCTCGTGCGCCTCCACCCGGCTGTCGAAGCGGGGTGCCGGCGGAACGGTGAATTCCTGCGGGTCCGGCGCCTCCAGGTGGAACGCCAGCCCGGCCTGCGGGTTGGTGAGCTTCTTTCCGCCGGGGCCCAGGATGATCTCCTCGAAGTCACCCGGGTCCCCGCTTTCCAGCGCCCGCAGCAGCGACGCGTACGCGTGCGGCTCGGGGTCGCCCAGGGCGTCGTGGCGCAGCCCCTTGGAGTAGCTGCCGATGAGGCCGATGGCCGGATAGTTGACCTCGTCGTCGTTGCTGGCGTGGAGGGCGTGGGGCCGGTCCGCGTCCAGCGCCGCCACCTGCTCGCGGATGCCCAGCGCCCCCAGCCGCCGCTCCTCGATGCGCCGCGCGGGGATGCCCGCCGGCAGGTTCACCCGGTCGAACACGGCCTGGCCCGGGCTGGCCGCCGCCACGTCCGTCCCCGCGCCGATCTCGATCAGCACGTCGTCCAGGCGGAGGGGGCTGGGGCGGGCCGCCAGCACCGTCCACGTCTTTCCGTCGGGCGAGGCTTCCCAGTACGCCACGCCCGTGCTCTCGCGCAGCCGCAGCCAGCGGTGCAGCGTGGGGCAGTACGTCACGGACGCCAGCACCGTGGTGACGTTGGCCACCAGCTGCACGGCCAGCAGGGCGCCGTTCTCCACCACGAGGGACAGCCCGTTCTGGTTGTTGAGCTTCACGGCCAGGTAGGTGCGCGCGCCCGCGGCGGGGTTCAGCACCTGCTGCAGCTCCACGCGGACCTCCGAGCCGGTGAGGTCGTACCGGCGGGCCGAGACGTATCCGCCGTAGCTGAACGCCGTGCTGGCGGCCGGCGTCACGATGACGCTGCCGGCCTGCTGAACCGGCCCGAACGCGACCCACTTGGTCGCGTCGACCACGGTGCCGGTAAAGCTGTCGACGAGAAGGTGTGCCTTGACCATCGTCGTGCTCCTGCGGAATGGGATGCAGTGTCCGTTTCTCGCGCGGTCGTTGGCAGGGGCTGGTGCGAACGAAAACGAGGCCCCCTCCCCGGCCGCTGTGCCGGGTGGGGGCCTCGTTGGGCCCTGCGTTCTCGACGTCTCACGCCTCGCGGCGCGCGGTCCGGGCCGCGCGGGCCCGGCAAAACGGTGCGCAGGTGCTCTGCTCGCGCGGCGGGCTCCGGCCCGTCGTGCTGATCCCAATCTCGCGGCGCCTGCTTATCCCCGCGACGACGGCGGGATCATCCGCGCGCGCCCGTGACGAAGCCCCGGCGCTCAGGGATGAGCGGATGCGAGATCAGCGCAGTGACCGGCCCGGGTTCAGGAGCCGGTCGAAGCAGCCGCACTCCGTGCACAAGGAGATCCCGCCGCACTCCTTCCCTACCTTAGCTGTCACCCCCTTCACGCTCCCGTTGCACCATCGTGGCAAGCGCCGCGGCAGGTCGAACGAGCAAATGCAGAGCAGCACGGCGCAGAATCGGACGATCCGCGATCAGGGCAGCAAGCTTCGGCCCATTCTTCCGATACCATTCGATGAACGAGCGCCCGATGGGGCGTGTAGCCAACTCCTGATCTCTGAACAACCGGAGAGTGCTCACGTAAGGGTGATCAGGGGACCCCATTGTTGCGGTGACAACAAAACATGCATCCGCCTTTTGCTTATCGAGTACCGGTGGACTGTAAGTCGAATCCAGCGCTCGGAGCTTCGTGGACGCCAAATCCAACTTGGCTTTTATCTGGGCCTCATATTGAGGCGAAAGATGCCACGTCTTAGGGGTATTGTTGTCAAAGGGGTCCCGAAACGCTACACCCTCAATGGTGTCTTTGCATAGATGCACGATGTTCTTAAGCGTGGTTTGATTCGAACCGTCCCACGACAATGCGGCGTCAAGGCCAGCAAGCACTGGGAGATTTGCGCCAGGTATGTGACCCAAGTCTTATTGAGAGCCACGTACTCCAGCATGTAATTCCTCGCCATGCCGTACAATGTTACGACCAGAGAATTCATCTCATCGACGCACGTATCTACCACATTCTTTCGCTCAGCATCGCTCGCTATCGCGATTGCGTGCGAGAAGGCAACTTCCATCTCTGATAACCTGATGTTTACAAGGGACGACTGCCAAGCCGCGGCTTTGCCCTTTCCGACCCAAGCTTCCGATATGGCAGGATCAATCTCGAGTACACGATTGAAGTATTGCTCCGCCTCCGAGTTGTTTCCTGCCCGCAAGGCAGTTCGGGCCAAACCGAGGTAGTTATTCAGAGTAGGAGCAGCTGCCCTCCGAGATTCAGCAAGCTCGATCGTTGCTCCGCAATACATGCAGTTGGAACGAGCGACGTCGTCGGGAACTTGTATGTCTCGACCGCACGTCGGACATTGCGCTGGAACAAAACCCATGCTGGAATTTCCCCTCGTATATTGCTAGCAGACAGGGTTGCTTGACCTCAAGATCGTGCAGTGCGCGACGCGCAACAATGGGATTGTCCGGTTTAAGCGCGGGTCGTACAGCGAGGCAATCTGGATTGTCCGAGTGGCTGACGCCGGAGTCAGCGTACTGGATCAAAGGTCAGAGGTGCGAGACCGATCCGCAAGCCGTCCGGAGAAAGCGTACATGGCCCCAGAATGACTCTGACGACCCAAGTCTAGCCGAGCTGCTCGGCGAGCGCGACGACGATGCCCTCGGGCCCGCGGATGTAGACCAGCCGGTACGTGTCCCCGTACCGCATCTCGCCGATGAGCTCGGCCCCGTGGGCCCGCACGCGCGCGACGATCTCGTCGATGCCGTCGACGGCGAACATGACGCGACGGATGCCCAGCGAGTTTAGGGGCGCGTCCACGGGCTCAAACCGGACCCCATGGGGCGTGTGGAACTTGTCCAGCTCGATCCCCTGACCATCGGGCGTCCGCAGCATCGCGAGGGTGGCCCGGACATCCTGCAGCCCGATCAGCGCCCCGACCGCGGGCCCTTCGACCGTCGTCTCGCCCTCGAGCGTGAGGCCCAGCTCGATGAAGAACGCCTGTACGGCCTCGAGATCGTCCACGACGATGAGGACGTTGTCCATCCGCTTGAGCGGCATACCCTTGATCCCTCGCTGACCTGGAAGTGCCCCGCCCTTCGGCGGGCGCCCGCCGCCGCGCCTGGTTCGCCGCCTCAGCGCGCGCCGGCCGCGGCGAACGCGGCAACCGCCTCCACCAGCCCCGGCGCGAGCGGACGGGCGGGCTCGTTGTAGGTGGCCATGTTCCCTGCCCGGTCCATCGGCGCCTCGACGAGGATATGGTTCATTCCTTCGAGGAGGAGCACACGGGCCCGGGGAAGGGCGCGGGCCAGCAGCTGGACCTCATCCGCCGGCACCTGGATGTCCGCGGTCCCCTGGACGAGAAGCACGGGAACCCGGAGCCGGACGATCTCCCGCACGGGGTCGCGGCGCAGCAGCGAGATGAAGTACGGCTGCACGCTGCGCCGAAAGACGAATTCCAGGTCCGGGGGAACGCGTCGCACCAGTTGCCCGGCTTCCAGCAAGGTGAAGATGGAGTCCGCGGAGCTGGCCACGGAAGGGCTCGACTCCCGGATCTGGGCCCGGAACACGATCCCGGGCCGGCTCCCCAGCCCGGCCAGGGACACAAAGCCGTGCGCCCGCCCCGCCCGCGCGGCGATCATCCCGATGAGCGAGCCCTCGCTGTGTCCCACCACCACGACGCGCGAAAAGCGGCGGTCCGCGCGAAGGCGGCGAAGCCAGCGCGCCGCGTCGTCCACGTAGGTGTCAAAGCGCAGATCATACTCGTCCGGCCCCGCGTCGATGCTGGCCGCGACGCCGCGCTTGTCGAAGCGGATGGACGCGACACCGTGCTCGGCCAGCCCTTCGGCCAGCTTGCGGAGCGAGTCGTTGTGGCCGCCGAAGGGATTGTTGCCGTCCCGGTCCGTGGGGCCCGACCCGGCCAGGATCAGGGCGACCGGGTACGGCCCCGCGCCCGCGGGCCGCAGCAGGGTGCCATGCAGGATTCCGCCCGGCACGGCGAGCTGAACGGTGTCCGCGACCGGCTGTGCGGCCGCCGGAGCCGCCGGGGCCGCGAGCAGACAGAGGAGCAGCAGCGCTGTGCGTGTCACGCGGCGTCCATCGTTCGGGGATGATCGGTGTCCAGCGGAAACAGCGCGGAAGGCATGGGCGGATGGATGGGGTGATGCTTGGGGCCCTGTCCATGGTGCATGAGTGCAGCGTCAGCCCCCGATACGATCGAGCTGCCGCTGCAGGCTGCCCTGGAATTCCCACCGCTCGGCGACCGGAACCGGCATACGTCGGCGTTCCTTGATCGGCTCACCCTCGACGGACAGGAACGGGTAGATGTTGATCGCCTGATCTCCGCTCAAACGTTTGACCTCGGCGACCCAGCCGTCCCACCGCAACGAGCGATAGAACTCCTCGAGCTTCCCGGACATGGCCCACACAAGAAGCATCGAATAGCCAGATCCACATGGCTCCCACCGAAGCAGATCGGGAGCGTAGAAGTAGACGTTGCCAAGGTCTGTGCCGAGCGCTCCGCCGTTGAGCGCAAAGAAGCCGCCAACCGCGTCGTCGGCAACCAAGTGGAACCCGTTTGCTCTCCCCTCGTTCCACTCCGGGAGCGAGCGATGGAACCGGGGATGCCTGCCCGCCCCGAGCACACGCAGCCAGCCATTGTCGATCAAGAGACCGGCGGAATTGTGCGCGATGGCCCCCATCGGACTTCGTGTCGTCACCTGCGAAGCGTACAGGGCGGCATCTCCCGCCGCGCGTTCAGCCGGAAGGACTTCGACGGGTACCGAAGCCTCGCTGATCCATTCCTGCACGAGCGGCCAGGCCGATTCCTCGTGATCGATGAGCTCGGAAAGGGGGCGCATGTGTGTTTTGAGGGCGAATGATACGAGGGTCGGGGTGCGGGACGGGCGCGCACGACGCCCGTCCCGCGCGCGGGCAGGGACGGCCCGTATCCCCTGCGGTCGATGGTCAGGGCCCGGAAGGGCGGGCGTCCAGGTCCCGTCGAGCGCGGAGCGCCGCGAGCACGCGCTCCACGAACGGGCCCTTCGCCAGCGAGTAGGCGCCCTTGTCCCAGTCGACCGCGTCCGCGACGCGCTGCTTCTCGGCCGCGTACGCGGCCGCCAGCGCTGGATCCGCCCGGAGCGCGTCGCGGAACGCCAGCTTCTCGTCCCAGGCCGTGGCCGGCAGCACGTAGAGGTGAATCTGCACCGCCCGCGCGCCGTTGACGTCGCGTACGTAGTAGCGCCGGCGTGGGTCGTCGCCGTAGGGGCCGCGGTACTCGTATCCGAGCGCCTGGAGCGGGGCGATGCACGCGTCGGCCGCGGCCTCGCTCGTGACCGCGATCGCCACGTCGAGCACCGGCTTGCCCGCGAGTTCCGGCACGGCCGTGCTCCCCACGTGCTCGATGGCCTCGGCCGCGCCTCCCAGCGCCATTCGCAGCCGTGCCGCCTCTGCTTCGAAGCGCGCGGGCCAATCGGTACTGTACGGGACGAGCCGGAGCGTGCGTGACATGGATCCTCGATTTGCGGCCTGACGATATTGAGCCAGCGGTGCGGGGCCGGCGGGCGAGCCTTGCATCGCCCGAAATCGCGTCCGGCTCCACATTTCCCGCAGCCGATGGCAAGGTGCAAGGAGAGCTGGACCCTCTCTTGGCTATGGCCGTCTAGGCGCCCGCTTCCAGCTGCTCGAGGATGAACGCTACGCGCTCCGGTACCGGCACCTGGGGCAAAACGCACGTGCGGTAGCCCTTCTCTGCATAGGCGGCCACCGTGGGCTCAAAGGATCGCGCTGCACGTTCGAACGTTGCGTGGCGCCATTGATCGCGGACATACACATCCGCCCACGGTTCTGCCACGAAGACCTTCCTGGCGTAGTAACGCTTCGCCGCCTCGACGACATGGTCAGGCCTGACCCGCAGGCCAAGCAGCCGCATGTGCGCCAGGCATTCAGGGATGCCACGGTCAAAGAACACCGGGGGCGGAAGGGCTTGAGCCGCGTCGTACGCCTGGATGTTTCTTGCGAGCACCTCTTCCATGAACGCCTGGGGGTGGGTCCAAGGGAAGAGGGTTCCACCGCACTGCTCTTGTTCCTGCACGATGGCAAGGGCGATCTCGGGGACACAGGAGTACCCCAGGGAACCGAGTGCCTTCAGGATGGTGGACTTACCGGCTCCAGAAGCACCGGTGATCACGTAGAACCGCTCGCTTTTCACGGTGGTGACCTTGTTCTCTGTGCCAGGTCCCAATGAATGCGTGCTCGTGACGCGGCAGTTCGAAGTGGTGTATGCCCATGGATCGTCATAACCTCGTCGCGGGGGCAGTCTGGCTTGTATCCGCACCGGAAGCAAGGACATCCCAGCCGAGTCCGGGGCCGCGCAAAGCGCGCCTGACGACGCAAGGGTCAGGGGTGCGGGGCCGCCGCGCTAGACGTTCCTCCGCCCGAAAGCATTCATCGCCCCCATCCCTCCAGCCGATTGTCAGGCCGCTACACGGACGGACTACGTGGGGCGGCCGGCACTGAGCAGCCAGCCCAGCAGCGCGCAGTTGATCGCCACAGTTGCCCAGAATACGAGCTGGAACGTCGCTTTCCGCGTCTTGTGGTGCAAGCGATCTTGAGCGAGAAGTCCTCCCGGCCAGCCGCCGAGTATGTCGATCAGGTGGAGAGTGCGCTCTCTCGTGCGCATCCTGCCAGCTTGAGCCGCGTTCTTGTCATGTCGGTATAGCAGAAAGGCGATACAGCTCAGTGCGCCGTAGGCGATCGCGACCGCCGGCGCGATCAGCGCTCCAGCCCATCCGGCGGCCAGGGCGCCGAGAGCCACAGTGGCAGCCGCTGTTCGCCATCCCACCCGACCGGACTGCCTGTTGTTCGCCATCGAAACCGTGGACGCGTCGACAAAGGGTAGTGTGACAGACAAGGTCCAAGGATTTGAGGCCGGTTCGCAAGCTTGTAGTTGGCAATGGACCAGCGATGAACACACGGCGGCCGCGGGAACTTACTCGCAGAGCGTGTTTCCGACGCACAACGTCTGCTCCGACGGATCGCACTCGGGCGGGCGCTGCGTGTAAGTCGTGTCGCAATCGCAGACCAGCGCCTTCGAACTGTAGCCGACGCATTGGTCGAAACCGCAACTCTCCAAGCCGTTCGAGATGGTCCCGCTCTGCGCGTGCACGGTGCCGCGCCTCGCGGGCTCCGCGTCCGTCGTGGCAAACGACTCAACGCGCAGGTCGTCGGTGTTCAGGTGGAGCTTCCGCATCTGGGACTCCGAAGATTAGGTGGAGGAGAAAAAATTGCGGACCATCAGAGCAGCACCGCGCACGGAAGCCTGCCGACGCGCCGCGTACGCCACACCGGGACTTCGTCCAGCTGAAAACATGGGCGGCCCCGCATCCGCTGCAGCCGATTGTTAGGCCGCGTGGGAAGCTACGGATTGGCTGCCTCGTTCAAGCTACAGCATCTGGCTATCCGTTGATCTCGTCGATGTACTCGTCTTCCTCCACCGCCAGGCGAATCGCCTCGTCGAGTCGCGAGAGCAGGTCGTGCAGCGACTCTTCGGGACGTCTCACGAGCATCGCGAGCGCGTTGTGCCCATCCGCAGCCACTGCGGCGCACTGAATGCTGCCCATGCGTCCGATGGTGATTTCGCCTTCGCCGTCAACCAGCCACTCGATCTGGCTCCACTGGTGCAGAGGCTGCTTCTTCGATTTCATCCCTGAGGTCATGCTCTGTACAGAACGCGCAGGACAACGGACTGGTGTTCCTCAAGATGCAGCGGATTCAGCGCAAGCGGTAGCGCCTCGCTGCTTGGACCAAGCCCGCTGAAACAACTGATAGCCACCTCGTGATCGTTTGCGGCCGCGGTGCTTGTCTAGCGGCCTAACGACACAAGGGTCAGTGGTGCGGGGCCGCCGCGCAAGACTTTCGTCACACCCCAAAGCATGCAAGGCCCCGCATCCGCTGCAGCCGATTGTTAGGCGCCGATCGGGCGGGCACCAAGGCGCAAGACGACTGACAGCGCCATGAGGCGGACGCGTCTTCTATTTGGAAAAGAATTCTTCTCCACTCGCTGCAGACCAACTGAGTGAACGGGCAGGACGCACCGGAGGAACTTCGCGCACACTGCGGATCGGTCGTACCCCTCTCACCCCTCGGACGGGACGGATATTCCGTACCGGTTTCATAGGACCACCACGCGCGCCATCAGTGAAGAACACGCTCACCATTTTTGTCGAGAACCCAGCCCGCCACAACCCAGCCTATGAAGTTCCCGCCATAGGCGTAAATGCAGTCGCCTTCGATCCAAGCTACCGGCTCTCCGTCGTACAAGTAAATAGATTCGCCGTCGGAATCGATGTAAGCCACTGCACGTCCATCATGATCGTACAAGGTCGTTTCCATGAGTTCCCCTCGAGCTATGGTTAACCGCGGGCGACGTGTAGGCTGTTCTCCAGTCTAGTACTACAGTCGTGCTATTTTTGTTTACCTCGTTTAGCTTGGGGTCCGAAGCCCACTCTGAACAGGAGCGCGCCGATGTCCCCACCATTACCCGAAGAGCTTACGCAGATCGAAGGCTGGCGGGACGAGTTCGACCGATTGCATGTGCGGCTGCGGCCGCACGCGGCATGGAGCCGAACGCATGAGCAGATGAAGTTGCATCTGCAAGGCGTGCTGGGCAAAGCGGAGCGGAAGAACGGATGGCATCTTGCCCAGGCAGCTGGCGACGCGGATCCGTATGCGATGCAGCACCTGCTCAGTCGCTCCTCGTGGGATGTGGAAGGCGTTCGCGAGGAGATCCGCCGCTATGTGCGAGAGGGCCTTGAGGAGATTCTGGCGCGGATCGTTGATGAGTCGGGGTTCCTGAAGAAGGGAACGAAGTCAGCCGGGGTTGCCCGCCAGTACAGCGGAACGGCGGGCCGGGTGGAGAACTGCCAGATGGGGGTATTCCTCGCGTACGCGACAACGTCGGAGTGCGCCTACGTGGATGCGCAGCTCTACCTGCCCCAGGACTGGACGAAGGACCCAGAACGCTGCCGCGAGGCAGGGATTCCGAAGGGCGTGGAGTTCCAGACGAAACCCCAGCTCGCGCTCCGGATGCTGGAGCGGGCGCATGAGGTGGACGGGCCCGTGCCGTGGATGCTGGGGGATGAGGTCTACGGCAAGAGCGAGGAATTGCGCAGGAGTCTGGAGAGCCGAGAGCAGGGCTACGTGCTGGCGGTTTCGTGCAACCTGCGCCCGCCTGCCGGGCCAGAAGGCACGGGAAGCGCAGCGGGTGGACCAGGTGGTGGCGGGGTTTGCCGCGGAAGCGTGGCAGTGCCTGAGTGCAGGGGCAGGAAGCAAAGGGCCCCGCCTGTACGACTGGGCGTGGCTGGAGATGGATTCCTCCCGTCTCCCCGCCGGACGGAAGCGGTTCCTGCTGGCGCGGCGGAGCCTCGAAGACGCAGGTGACATCGCCTACTACTTCGTGTTTGCACCCGAAGCGGTCACGCTGCAGGAGGTGGTCGAGGCAGCGGGGCTGCGCTGGCACATCGAGAGCGGCTTCGAGCAGGCGAAGCAGGAGGTGGGGCTGGACGAGTACGAGGTGAGGCAGTGGGGCGGCTGGCAACGATTCATCACCTTGGGATTGCTGGCCCACGCCTTCCTCGCCGTGCAGCGGGCGCGGGCGAAAAAAGGGGTTCCAGCGTAGAGGCACCGGATCCCTGCGGTACGCCGGTGGAAGCCGAACTCGTGCCCTTGAGCGTGGCGGAGGTGCGGCGTCTCTTTCAGCGGTGCTGCTTGGGGAGCCGGAGCCGATCGAATCCGTGCTCAGGTGGTCACGCTGGCGGAGGCGCCACCAGGCACGAGCTCGGCACTTCCACTACCAAAGGCGCCTCCGCCGAAAACAAATGAACGCGCAACTGTAGTACTAGCCTCGCCGCGCGAGAAACAACGACTTCAGTTGCCAGCAAAGGGCCTACCGATTCGGGCGTCCGCGCTGGACTAAGCGCCTAACGACACAAGGGTCAGTGGTGCGGGGCCGCCGCATAAGCCTTCCCTTCCCCCAAAGCATGCGCGGCCCCGCATCCGCTGCAGCCGATTGTTAGGCCCGCGACGGCACCCGCCGATGCACGAGCCCCCAACGGGTGCCGATCTGGAGCGGATGCGCACCGGCGTAGCCTCTCGGGTTAAGCATCTCGCAGAGCGCCGGCCGATCCGCACCTGGTGCTTCGGCGCATGGAACGCGCAACGACAGCCCTCACAGCACCGCGGGCCATTCGCTGGGGCTTTGTTCCAGTGGGCCTAACGACACAAGGGTCAGGGGTGCGGGGCCGGCGCGCAAGCCTCTCCTCCAGCTGAAAGCATGCCCGGCCCCGCATCCCCTGCAGCCGATTGTTAGGCCGTTGCGGCGCTCCGCGCTCTCTTGCGTTACGTGAGCCT